>DAOUVF010000104.1 GCA_030667765.1 Bacteroides sp. | reverse complement strand
GGTGTCAAATGTTTTAGTTTTATCTTCGGTGCAAAGTACCAGTTCATATACAATATAATACTCGTCCTAACCATTACTTTTGGGGCAGTGGGTACCCTCAAGGTGGTCCTCAGCATTTTTGACAGTGCATACGCATTGATGGCTTTTCCCACCATGATCGCTACTATTCTCCTGTCACCAAAAGTAGTAAAGGAAACACGGAAGTATTTTACCAGATACCATCATAATCAATCATTAAAATAACTTCTGTACGTGGCCTTGATAATCCTGAAACCGGCAAATTGCATAAAGGTGATGTCCCGAAAGAAACAAAGATCGTTATGCAACGTATAGGTATACTATTACACCACTATATTGCCGGCTTCAAATGGAAAAGAACAAACATAAAACCAGCCATGGTGAGGTATGGATGGATGAAGAGGGGATCCTTTACCAGGATTATTCGCCGGGAACTGAACTCCAACTTGAAGATAGTCTTGAAGAGCTGAAGATTTATCGTACTACTTTCTGCGAGGAAGAAAAAAGGCCCATAATCGTTGACCTTTCCAATATAAAAACTGTCAGCAAGGAATCCCGGGATATCTACACAAGTGAAGAAATGGGCGACACCATTTCAGCAGCAGCATTGATTGTCAGCAATCCTGTAAACAGGATTATGGGCAACTTTTATATGGGGATAAATAAGACCAAGATGCCGGTCCGGATGTTTTCCGGAACCAGGGATGCAAAACATTGGCTGAAGGATTTTTTACCCTAAGGGGTTGAGTATATGAAGACAGAAGATCCCAGAATAGAAAGCATCCTCGCGGCCATTACGAAAATTGCTGCCGGAGAACTGAATACCCGGGTTGATATCTCGAAAGACCTTGATGAGATTGACGGGATTGCCACCGGGATCAATATGCTTGCCGAGGAGGTCAGGAGCAGGATAATTCAGCATGAAGATGAAAACAAACAATTAAATGATACTATTGCCCAGCTTAGGAAAGTCAAAGCCCGGCTCTCCGATTCTGAACACATTTTCTCGCAGGTCTTCCAGACAAGCCCGGACGGGATCAGTATCTCCAGGCTGGATACCGGTGAATTTGTAGAAATAAACAAAAGTTTTAAGATACTGACAGGCTATACAGAGGATGAACTGATCGGGAATTCTGCGTATGAACTTGGCCTGTGGGTAGATAATTCTATCCGGGAAAAACTGGCAAAACAGCTTAAGGAAAAAGGCGTGTTGGTGAACCTCGAATCTGATTTCAAGGTCAAGGATGGAAGTACAATAAGGGGATTGATGTCTGCTTCCCTGCTGGATATCAACGGTGTACCGCATTTGTTGGCCATCACCAGGGATATCACCGACAGAAAGAAGACTGAACGGATCCAGCAGATCATGTATAATATTTCCAACGCGGTCAACCTCACCAAAGATCTGAACGAGCTGTTCCTGTCCATCCAGAAGGAACTGGGAAGCATATTTGATACTACGAATTTTTTTATTGCCTTCTACAATAAGGAAGATGATACCCTTACCCTGCCCTTCTTCGTAGATGAGAAAGATAGTTTTGAAGCTTTCCCGGCCAAAAAGACCCTTACCGGGTACATGATCCGGAATGACAGGCCGATCCTGATGAAGGACCGGGATATCAACCAGCTGGTGAAATCGGGCGAGATAGAAGATGTGGGAACACCCAGTAAGATCTGGCTGGGAGCTCCCCTGAAGATCAGGGATGAGATCATCGGGGCACTGGTGGTCCAGCATTATGAAGATGAGCTAGCCTATACAGAAAAGGACCTGGAGATTTTACAGTTTGTATCATCCCAGATCGGCCTTTCCATCGAGACGAAAAGGGCACATGATGATGTCAATGTAGAAAAAGCCTATTTCGAACAATTGTATGAAGGATCCCCTGAAACCATTGTTCTCACTTCCAACCATGGAAAACTGATCAGGGTGAACAGTGAATTCGAGAAATTGTTTGGTTATACTTCTGAAGAGGCAATCGGCAACTATATTGATGAGTTGATCGTCCCCAATGAATACCTGAAGGGGGCCAGGTCACTTTCCAGGAAGGTGGCAAAAGGGGAAAAGATACATGTTGAAACCATACGACAGCATAAAGACGGGAGCCAGATCCAGGTATCAATCATGGGAACCCCAATTGTCATTGGGAGTAAACAGCTTGGTGTATACGGCATCTACAGGAATATAACAGACCGGAAAAAAGCAGATCTGGCTCTCAGGGAAAGTGAGGAAAAACTTAGAAACATTCTCTACTTTTCCCCTGACGCCATTACTGTCTCTGACCTCAGGGGATATATTACGGAATGTAACCAGGCAGCGCTTGACATTTTTGGATGCGAGACTGAAAGCGAATTGATCGGCATAAATGCAAATCGATTTGTCACACCGGAGATGAGGCGGAAAGGCATTGAGATGCTGAAGACAATACTGAGAGTTGGTTTCATTAAAAACGTTGAATTTGAACTCATCACGAAAAAGGATAGGCAGGTATTTGTCAATCTTTCTGCCAGCCTGATACGGGATACAAATGACAAACCCATAGGGATTGCAACTATCACCCAGGATATCGGTGAGCGTAAAGCTTATGAGAGGAACCTGGAGGAGGCAAAAGAAAAGGCCGAGGAATCTGACCGATTGAAGTCAGCATTCCTGGCCAATATGTCACATGAGATCAGGACCCCGATGAATGCCATACTGGGCTTTTCCGAGTTGCTCAGATCGGAGGAGATCACAAAAGAAGTGAGGGATGAATACACAAAGATCATCCATAACAAGGGGAACGAGCTGATGTTTATCATCAACGATATCATTGATATTTCAAAAATCGAGGCAGGGGATATTAAGATCATAAAATCAGACCTGGAGGTCAATGACTTCCTGAAACCATTGTACCAGCATTATAACAAGGAAAAGAGCCTGATGAGCAAGGATCATATTCAGTTACGCCTGCATATCCCGGATATGGCTAATCCGGTCATCCACACTGACCCGGCGAGGTTGAAACAGATTATCAATAACCTTATCAACAATGCCCTGAAGTTCACACAGGAAGGTTTCGTCGAGATCGGATATACCCTCCGGGATCTAAACGTGGAATTCTTTGTCAGGGATACCGGCATTGGTGTTACACGGGAAAAACAGCATATCATTTTTGACCGTTTCAGGCAGGTGGATGAGTCCCTTAACAGCCAGTTCGGGGGAACCGGACTGGGACTGGCCATCTCCAAGAACCTGGTGGACCTGCTGGGCGGGGAGATGAGGATTAAATCTGAAGAATATCAAGGATCTACCTTTTATTTTACACTTCCGATGCTTAAAAACAATGCATCGGATAAGCCCGGCAAAAAAGTTCAGGTTTCTTCTGCAAAAAAGATAGAAAAGATCATGGATCTTACAGGCCGGAAAATTTTAATTGCTGAAGATGATTCCGCAAATTACCTTTTTATTGAATCTTTTCTGAAGCAGACTAATGCTGACATACTTTGGGCAAGGGACGGAAAAGAGGCGATTGATATTTTCAAGGCTGATCCATCCCTTGACATGATCCTGATGGACCTGAAGATGCCTGATATTAATGGTATTGAAGCTACCAGGACCATCCGGCATACAAATCAAAAAATCCCGGTCATTGCACTCACAGCCTATGCTTTTGCAGATGACAAGGAAAATTCCATCAAAGCCGGATGCAATGCATATCTTTCCAAACCTGTGAAAATTGAGCAGCTTTCAGAGATCCTGTCCACTTACCTGAAATAAGCCTGTCATCTGATAATGAAGCCCTTTTTCAAGGGGTCATCCGGATCAAACCAGAATTCTGAACGACCTGTGAAATGGGCTATCCCGGAAACCTCCGGGACAACCGCAGTATACGGCCCATAGGAAGTAACCTCCGCCACTCTCACCTGCATGGTAGTGCCGAGTATACTCTCGATAGTGATCCATTGCCCGGGTTCCAGTTCACCCCTGTCATAATGGATGGCCGCCCTTGCGCTCACCCCGGAACCGGTAGCCGAACGGTCAATCTCCCCGTCGGCAAAGATACAGACATTGCGGCTGTGATGACTGGTGTCCAGCGCTTTTCCGGTAAAGATCGTGCCATATAAAAACCCCAGGTCCTCCTCGAAAGGATGTGTGATCTCATAATGATCAGCAACGGCCTGCTTGATCATGCTACCCATCCTGATGAGATTGTTTGCATGCCGGGTATCCAGTGATAGTTGCAGATCATCCGCTTCAACAAAGGCATAGAAGGCACCCCCATAAGCAAGGTCAAACCGGATGGGGCTATCGTTAATATTGATCCCGCCCTGCCTGGTAGAAACAAATGATGGCACATTCCTGAATATGACCCTTTCCACCACACCCTGTTTCCGGTAAGCAGTGGATATGATGCGGCCCGGGGGACTGTCGATCCGGAGGGTGACCTTATCCCCTTTTCGCTTGACAATGTCCATCTCGAGGACCATTTTGGTAAGAGCGATTATGGCATGTCCGCACATGGTACTGTATCCTTCATTATGCAGGAAAAATACACCAAAATCCCCATCGGGGGTCACAGGTTCAGTCAGTATAGCTCCGTACATATCAGCATGTCCCCTGGGCTCCCACATGGTCCCGGTCCGGATATGATCAAAATGCTCCCGGAAATATCTTCGTTTCTCAAGGATGGTTTTTCCTTTTATCTCCGGAAGTCCGTTTGTCAGCACCCTCAGGGGTTCCCCGCCTGTATGCATTTCAATGGATTGAATCTTTGACCCGTCTCCGGGCACCCAATTCATCTTGTTGTCTATAAAAACCATCCTGTTATGTTAAATCGATCTCAATGCCGGCACCCTGGCTTCTTGCCAGTCCGTAAATTTTCTCAGCCACAAGAAGATCAAACAGGGCCATGCCTACTGATTTAAAGAAACTTGTACCTTGCTGGGAAGGTCTTAAGGACTGATTGATCAGCTTGCCCAGGGTGAATAATTTTTCTTCAGCTATCAGGCCTGCCTTGATGGCATAGATGAGATCACCCGATTCCTGGCTGGCCTGCCGTGAATCTACATAAACCCTGTCAACCAGGTGAAATAATTCTTCGGGGATCTCGCGCATAGTTGGTTTGAAGGATCCAATTCCCACAAATGTCTTTCCACTGAGTATTTCCTTATCCGATGGGATGACCGGGTGAAGAGAAGTAGTGGCGGTAATAACCACTTCCGAGGCAGTGACCAGTTCTTCATTTGTCTCCGTGATGATCATTTCAGCATCCAGTTCAGGAGCCAGCACTGTTGCCAGCTTTTCTGCCCTGCTTCTGTCAAGGTCCGAGATATAAATGCGTTCGAATGACCTGACCTCGCTGGCCATAATGGCCTGGTAATAAGCCTGGGTGCCTGCACCTATGATCCCAAGTGATCGCACATCCGGACCGGATAAATACCTGATGCCCGTGGCGGCTACAGCCCCGGTCCTTAACCCGGTCAGGACGGAGGCATCCATCATGGACAGAGGTGCCCCGGTCACCGCATCATTCAGCAGCATGACTCCCTGAATGACCGCCTTATTCCTGCTGAGATTCCCGGGAAAAACAGTGACCAGTTTAGTACCGAATGCTGATTTCATAAACGAAGGCATCAGCAGCAATACATTGCCTTCATGTTCAGCATGCATCCGCGCGGGCATCTGAAAATCACCTCCCTCGTACAGGACAAAGGCTTTTTCAACAGCATCTATCACGGCTGCCGGGCTTATAAGATCTTTGAGCAAACTACCTTTCAGGAATAACATTTTATTGAAATTATAATGGATGCGAAAATTAATGATTTTTTTATTGATCCTGAGAATTCGTGCAACAAACACTTGCACCATTAGTTATTTATCATTTTTACTTATTATTTTGCCAATTCCAATGAATCAACTTGTCTCAAATAACAACTCAAAATTCAATCTCAAAAGACTCTGGAGGGATATACTCGAAGCCATATCCGGTACTGATCAGGATTTTACCAAAGGCAGACTGGGCAGAGCCATACTCCTTTTGTCCATACCCATGGTGCTGGAAATGGTCATGGAATCCGTTTTTGCCGTTGTCGATATCTTTTTTGTATCCAAGCTGGGTGCCCATGCCGTTGCCACTGTTGGCATTACTGAATCCATGATGACCATTGTATATGCCATTGCTATGGGACTGGCAGTGGGGACCACCGCGCTCATTTCAAGAAGGACCGGCGAAAAGAACCTGGAAGGAGCATCAATAACCGCTTTTCAGGCCATTGCCACCGGAATGCTGGTATCCCTGCTGATTGCCATACCCGGGGCCAGTTTCGCATCAAAACTTCTGACCATGATGGGAGCAGAAGATGAAATGGTCAGGGAAGGATTCATGTATACAGGCATCATGCTGGGAGGTAATGGTATCATCATGTTGCTGTTCATCATCAATGCAGTATTCCGCAGTGCGGGTGATGCAGCCATATCCATGCGGGTGTTATGGATCGCCAACCTGATCAATATCATCCTGGACCCCCTTCTTATCCTGGGGATTGGTCCTTTCCCGGAACTGGGCATCAAAGGGGCGGCCATTGCAACAACAATTGGCAGGGGCATAGGTGTAGCATATCAATTCTGGCTGCTTTTTAACGGACGTGGACGTGTAAAACTGAAGGTCCGGCATATGTTCATACAGGCAAAGGTCTTGTGGCAGCTCATCCGGCTTTCTCTGGGTGGGATAGGGCAATCCCTGATAGCCACTACGAGCTGGATAGGAATGGTCAGGATCATTGCCGAGTTTGGGAGCGAGGCACTGGCCGCCTATACTATTGCCATTCGCGTCATTATATTTGCACTGCTGCCGGCATGGGGACTGAGTAACGCGGCTGCAACGCTGGTGGGACAAAACCTGGGGGCCGGTCAACCGGACCGGGCCGAGCGATCCGTCTGGCTGACCGCAAAGGTCAATATGGTATTCATGGGATTTGTGGCCATTGTATTTATTGTTTTCCCGGGCTTTTTCATACGGATCTTTATCGATGACCCTGATATAATTGCCAGTGGCGCCATCTGCCTGAGGATCATTGCCTATGGTTATGTCTTTTATGCCATGGGTATGGTGATGGTACAGGCACTGAATGGCGCAGGGGATACTGGTACGCCGACCCTGATCAATTTCTTCTGCTTCTGGATGCTGGAGATCCCCCTCGCCTACTTCATGGCATTGCGATGGGGAGTTGGTGAAAATGGGGTTTACTGGGCCATTATCATTGCCGAATCGATCATGACCCTGATAGCAGCACTGACTTTCAGACGTGGTAAGTGGAAACTCAGGAAAGTCTGATCATCTGTATGAGCGGATGTGATCATTCATAACGCAGGCTGGATACCGGGTTGCGGGAAGCAGCCCTCCATGACTGGTAAGTAACCGTAAGCAGGCTGACCACCAGGAAGCCAATCCCCGTTAGCAGTATGATCCACCATTTGATCTCTATGCGATAAACAAAATTCTCGAGCCAGGAATCAGCCAGGTACCATGTAATTGGTATACCAATGAAAATGGCGATCAACACCATGACCAGGAAATCCTTGTTTAACAGGAACAGTATGCTGCTGACCCTTGCCCCGTTTACCTTGCGGATACCGATCTCCCTGGTGCGCGCGCCGGACAGGTAGTGCATGAGGCCTACCAGTCCCAGGCAGGCAATGATCATAGTAAAGATGGATATGAGCCCGAGTATCCTTCCCTGCACCAACTCCCGCTGGTATATCCCTTCATACAGGTCATCGACCAGCTCATACCGGAATGGATAATCCGGGTACATCTCATCCCATTCGTGGTTGACAAATTCAATGGCTTCCCTGAAGTTCTGGCTATCTACCCTGATCAGGAAACTCCAGAACCAGATATGCTTCTGGAACATGACCATGGGTTTTATTTTCTGGGCCATGGTATAATAGGAAAAATCTTCAGTCACCCCTTCTATTGATCCTCCCTTAAAAAGTTCGGGTACTCCGAAGATCAGTTCAAAAGGCCTTCCTATGGCCTGTTCGGGTGAATCAAATCCCAGCATTTCAAGTGCCGTCTCATTAATGATGAAATGTTCCCTAGCCTCCATGCCGCCATAAGGTGGGAAGTCCCTGCCGGCAAGTAGATTGATATCAAAGAAATCAAGGAAGTTGTCATCTACCGGGTATACACCAATGAACTGGCCCTTCAGGGATTCATCCATGCCGTCCATTTCAAACTGCATGGCGTCCATGAGCAGGTTGGAGGGCTCATCCATCGATGCACTGACCTCTCTGACCAGGGGGTTCTCCAGCAAGACCTCCTTGAAGAGTATGTATTTGTCCAGTGCCGGCCGCGGAAGCCTTTTCATGACGATCAGGTCCTGCTGTCCACTTCCAATCCCTGCTGTCAACATGTACCTCAGTTGCATGTTGATAAAGAGGGTCATGAGTATCAAGACCACGGAAGCCGAGAATTGGATGATTATCAAAACTTTCCGGCCAGCCGACCTCTTCCCTTTTTCCAGTATCCCGTACCCGGTTTGATAGAATACCTGGCTGCGCATCAGAACAGGCATTATCCCTATGAAAACACCCAGGACGGAGAGCAGAATAACCAGGCCGGTAATCTGTGCCCAG
>DAOUVF010000319.1 GCA_030667765.1 Bacteroides sp. | reverse complement strand
GTATGAAAGATCCGGCCTTTGCCATAACTTCCAACAAAGATGGCTGGCTGTTCACCAGTATCTTCTTCAGTATTTGCAGCCATACCCAGCACCTTGAATGCCTCGTTTTGCTCGGCATTGATCCAGAGTTCATCCAAAATATAAAAGTCAGTAAGTCCACTGGTTATGGAATGTTCCTGGTTCTGTACAGATACTTTAACCCGGCTTACCGGTCCATGCCAGGTACTATCCATAATCCAGGCCGCTGTAGAGATCTGTCCGAACTCAGGCCAGGTGTAAAAGGCTGAGGTAGAAGAGTGGAAGAATACCAGTCCCCCGCCTTCATTAACAAACCTCAGCAATCCCTTTTCTGCTGCCTCAGGCCATCTTATGTTATTTTCGGGCCAGGAATTCCAGTTATTTAACAGGACATCATATTTTTTCAGATCTTCAAATTTCAATGTGTCCGGTTGAGTTGTAACATCCACTGAAAACAATCCGCATTGCTTAAATGTGCTGTCCAATACAGCCGTGGTCTGTTCCCAGTTGTGGTTATTGCTACCGGTCAGGATCAGGATGTTAAGTTTTTCTGATACGGCATCCGGTTTCATGCATCCGTCAATAAAGAATAGAAGTGCAATTACAGCGGTAAATCCTGATACTACAATATTTCTCATATAAATCAATGTTGACTTAAAAGTAATCAACTTTTCTGTAAACCCCTATCCAAGCTTTCCTTTTTGAAACTCTACCTGTTAATGCTATGTCAATATAAAACACGGCATCTAATAATTTGCTAAAATCCTGGTAATAATTTCCAATTAAGTTACGAGATATGAATATCAATGACATAAATGAAACTAATTGGTTGCAATTGCAAAGTAAGGACAGGATATTAGAGCCATATAAGGAGTACTTCTGGGATTTTTACAATCCACTTAAGCCTGAGGTAAAGGAGAAGGCAAAAAGATTAAGAAAGAACTATTATGAAACCCGACAAAACAAAGGAAGGCAATAAAGTCAATCCAAAAACAATTAATGTGCTTTTTGATCAGAAATACGGCAAGATGGGAACACCAAGCCGCAAAGAATTTGAACGAAAAGCGGAGGCTTATATGATTGCCGAAATTATCAAGGAATCACGAAAAAAAGCCCAGTTGACCCAGGCTCAATTAGCCGATAGACTGAATGTAAAACGAACATATATCTCGAAGATTGAGAGGGCCTCAAGCGATATACGTATATCTACCTTAAGGAAAATCGTTGAAACCGGGTTAGGAGGTAAATTACATATCCATGTAGAATTATAATCCCAAGATATCCCTGGCTGGTTGGCCCATGTGGATACATTTCATATACTTCATTTTGCAGGAATTAATTTAATAACGGCACATCCCCGCGGTCCCACCTTCACTGTCATTTCATCGGAAAAGACACCAATATTCTTTTGCCTCCACAGGTCCCGCGCCATTTGTCCGCAGCACATCTCCATTTCCCTCCAGAATACACTGATCTCCGCATCTTCATCCTGCCGGAGATTAAAGAAGCCCACTATCACAGAACCGTCTGACATGGTTTTTTTAAGTATCCATGTATCAGGTGTCAATCTAACGGGTTCTGCGCATTTACCAGGGCGGTCCTGGTTCACAGCGATCAATTCAGTATTGCAGAGTACGTTGCGGGTGAAATCATCTACTGCCCCCATATCACCTGAAAAGAAAAGTGGACAGGCCATCATGCTCCAGAGTGAGAAATAACTGTATTGTTCATTGGGAGTAAGCTCAACCGGGTGAAGCGGAGCAGCCTTTTCGAAGGGAGAGCGCCACATGCCAAGGATAAGGTAATCGGGGTCGTTCCAGCTGCCGGGACCGTTATGCTGCCTGAGCCCGATATTCTTTTCCGCAATCTTATAGACACCGCCCTCTGTCAGGGTATGGCCCAGGTCTCCGCCAACCCGCCAGGAATGTCCGCCGGCTTCACGTCCCCAGTCCCAGACCTCGTGGCCGTATTCACAAATGTTCAGGACAATGTCCCTGTCCTGCGTCTCCAGGGCTCCTGACATAAGCTTGTAGGGGATGGGACGGTTTTCCATCTTATCACCTTTCATCAGGTTCCATATCTCACCGTAACTGCACCAGTCATATTTGAGCAGGTCGAATCCCCATTCGGCATAGGTCCGGGCATCCCTGATCTCATGTCCGTAGGATCCCTCAAAACGCTGGCAGGTGGTCTCTCCGGGAGAAGTATAAATCCCCGCTTTTAAACCATGTGCATGAATATGATCGGTCAGGTCCTTCATATCCGGGAAATCCCTGGCCGGCAGGACCTGATCGTTCTCATCACGCACCTTGCCCACCTTCGCCTCCTGGTCGAGTCCCTCGCTCCTTGTCTTCCGGTTCGGATCCAGGCTACTTTCCACATTTTCAGGTGATATCCGCATCCAGCAATCATCAATGCTGACGTACTGGTAACCCACATCGGCCATACCGCTTGCCACCATGGCATCCGCTGCAGCCATAATCCGGCCTGCTGTGATAAAATGATAATGGGTATACCAGTGGTTCCAACCCATGGTGGGAGTCAAAGCAAGAAGGTCACCCACCACCAGGGTGAATTGCTTTTTATCTTTTCCTTTTGCGTTTTCTGCGCTAAATGAAAACTCATAATCACCTATTTCTCCGGGTGTCCGCCCGGTGATGATCCCCTTTTCCCTGTCCAGTTTCAGGGATGGTGGCATTCCAATCGCACCGAACTTCATCGGCCTGTCCCCGGTGCATGGGATCCGGTAAATAAAAGGTTTGTCCGGCCTTGCACCGTATACTTCCGGGGAATTGATCTGTGGCTTCTTACCGGGTTTCGGGGTCAGTATCTCTTTCCCTTTGATCTTTGCGTCATAGGGCTTTTGTCCCATTACAGTGACAGTCTGGCCCCCCAGGGCAAGGCATAACAAAAGAATTAATGTTTGTTTCATGGACTGAATTATTTAACAAAGTTTATTTCTGCTTTGTCCTCTATCCCGGCTTCAGATCTTACTGACAGGGTGGATGTTCCCGACTTGCCGGGGATACTGCGCAAAACAGCAACTGCCTTCCCATAGAAAAGCGGATGGGTCATATCTGTAAAAACATCATGCCCCATCTGGTTGCCGTTGGCTACGCCCATCAGCCTGGCAGCTCCTTCCACTTTAAACTCGAGCATATCCATGGCCAGGGGACAAACAATCCCGTCGGCATCGACCATCTCAACCCTGACATAACACAGGTCCATGCCATCGGCATCCAAACTGCTCCGGTCAGGTGTTAAATGCAGCCGGTCCGGTTCAGTGGCAGTCTTCACCATGGCTTCACCAATCACTTGCCCGTTCTTATAAGCCACAGCCTTCAGTTCCCCGGGCTCATATGGTACTGCAAACCATCGCAGGCGATAGGCATCAACGATCTCGTAATAGGGGTTTTCCCTGTCATCCAGTTTCACTGCATAATCAAGGCTTCCGGCCATGGCTGATGATGTTTTAACCTGATCCGGATCGATCTTTTTCCGCCTGCCAAGGCTTTCCCCGTTCAGGAAAAGTTCCGCTTCATCCCCGTTTGTATAAACAAAGACAGGCAAGGTTTCACCTTCGTGCCCTTCCCAATTCCAGTGGGGGGAAATGTGCACAGTGTTCTCTTTCTGGTTCCAGAGACTCCGGTAATTATAATAACTGTCTTTGGGCAATCCAGCCAGGTCCACAATGCCAAAATAGCTGCTGCGGGCCTCATAACCCTCCCTGGTAGCCAGAAACGTTCCTATGTGTGCAGGATTCTCCGAAAAAATAACCGGTGTGGGCTCGCCCAGGTAATCAAAACCGGTCCAGACAAACTCACCTGCTATGAAAGTATCAATACGCATATACTCAAACTCATGTTCCGGGATATCTGACCAGTGAGCTGAGGTAAGCATGTATGAGGTCATCTCCCCGTCATCGGTCCAGTCATTTTTGTATTTGGGTAAGGGTAGTTTATATGCCCCCCTTGTACCAAATGCTGAGGCAGATTCACTGTAAATCAGGGGCATGTCTGGATAGGCCTTCCTTGTGGATGCATATCTTCTGCCGTAGTTCCAGCCCGAGGTTTCCAGGGGATCCAGGATATTTTTACTGCCTTCCGATACCGACGGAATGTGGCAACCCATTGTGGTTGGACGTGTTGTATCCTGCTCTTTGAAATACCTGACCATGTTGGCCACATGTTCAGCGGCCCTGCCGTCACTGTCGTTT
>DAOUVF010000028.1 GCA_030667765.1 Bacteroides sp. | reverse complement strand
TTAATGCCTTCCCTCCATCCCTCAATAAGATACGAACCTGGCAAAGTAAAAGAATATGCCTCTCCGTCTATATTGCTGTCAAATACCCTGCCATCCAGGAATTTACCTGTGTACCATACAATCACTGTATCACCGTCAACGAACAATGCCTCATTGCCAGGTACTTCCATGATATAATACATGCCGGATTCAGTCGAATCAACGTTTTCGAATGAACCCTCTTTCAGGTAGGCCCATATCTTTTCCTGTTCGTGTTTTTCCGGATCATCAAATGCCTCCAGGAGCTCAACGGTATAAATAAGCGTCGAATAGGGAGGCACGGCTCCCGATGAATATCCTCCCATGCCAAGGCTGGAGGGCAGGATGAACTTTGCCTTGCCGCCAACTTTCATAAGCATGATACCCTCATTCAGTCCCGGGAGATTAATGAAGCCCAGTTGCAACCTTGAGGGTCCGTAGAGAAAAGCTTCATCATATATATCATTCATTTCGGCAGTTGCCTCAAAACTTGTTGTAAATATAGTACCATCAAGCAATTCACCGATATAATGGATCTCGATCCAGGTCTCAAAATCAGGCGATATACCTGTTCCCTCTGTAATGGGAATATAATATAATCCGGAGGCTGTGGGTTCTACAGTTATGTTGTTAGTTTCCAGGTATTGTTGCAACAACCTCATCTCCAGGTCCAACACTTCCTGGGTATTATCCTTCTTGCAGCCGGCCAGCACTATCGCAGCCATGATACCAAGAACTCCAAGTTTAAATACCACAATTTTTCTCATACAAATATCATCTCTTAGATCAGATGAAAATATCCCCCGCAGGGTTGCGTTCACAATTTTCAATCCGGTCCTTACGATCCACTGTTGGTTTTCATGTAGAAAACAAGGGTCATATAGGGTGGGATAGCCACATTGCCGGAACTGTTAACTAAACCGTCCTGACCGTAGCCAAGTTTGTATGGTATGATCAACCATCCTTCTTCCTCATCCCGCATCAGCTTAAGGCCTTCGTTCCAGCCCTGGATAATATATTCGCCAGGAATAGTTAAAGACAATGCTTCTTCTCCTACGTTGCTATCAAATTCCCTTCCATCCAGAAACTGACCAGTATAGGTAATTAGCACATGATCACCATCATGGAACAATTCCCCGGTTCCGGCTTTTTCCTGAATATAATAAAGTCCGGATTCAGTGGAATCCACATTTTCAAATTCACTCTCTTTCAGGTATTCCCATATCTTTTCCTGTTCATGTTTTGCCGGATCATCAAATGCTTCCAGCAGCTCTATGGTATAGATCAGTGTTGAATAGGCCGGTAAGTTACCCGATGCATTTTCTCCCAGGGCCAGGCTGGAAGGCAATATGAACTTTGCAATTTCGCCAACTTTCATCAACTTGATCCCTTCGTTCAGTCCTTTCAGGGGAATTTGCCCAAGCTGTACCCTGGATGGACCGTAAAGAAATTCTTCGAAATAAATGTTATGCAGCTCAGCCGTACTCTCATCGCTGGTAGCGAATACTGTTCCTTCTATCAACATGCCGGTATACTCTATCTCAACCCATGTTCCATGAGTGGGCGAAATACCGGTTCCCTCAACGACAGGAATATAATATAATCCCGAGGCAGTTGGTTCCTGTGTGATATTATTATCCGCCAGGTATTGTTCCAGTAACCTCATTTCTTGCGCGATCTGTTCCTGGCTATCATCCTTTTTACATCCTCCAAGCATGATTGCCGTCATCATGCTGAACAATCCCAATTTAAAAATCATTCTCTTTCTCATACAATTATCATTTTATTATCAGACGATTATTACATATGTAGGGTTGCGTTCACAATATTCAAACGAAAAAAAAATGTTTTATTGTGATTTTAATCCGGACTTTTCACTTCTACCAGTTCAACCTGGTAAATGATGATGGAACGGGCAGGGATTCGGTTCTCATCTCCAAGTAATCCATAGGCCAGGTGAGGTGGGATTACAAAACGTGCCTTTTCACCAGCCCGCAGAAAGGCTACACCCTGTTCAAGTCCGGATATCTCCTGACTCTTGCCCAATCTGAAAATCTTGTTCCCGTCTTCATCAGAGGTATAACACAGCGTTCCATCGAGCAGGCTTAGTTCATATTTGAGGTTTATAATATCACCCTGTTCAACTTTCTTATCCTGAGTCGGTTCATAAATCTCATAAAACAAGCCTGTTTCTGAAACCTCCATGTTCCAGCCGCGCCTTTTTGAATAACTTTCAATTAATTCAACATCTTTCTGTACCAGAAATTTGTTTACACGAAGCAGCATCTCTTTCTCTTCCCCGGCCGTCATTTCCGGGGCCTTTTCGGAAGCTGCCTGTTTTCTGCAGGAAAGCAGAATTATTAGGGGAAGTATAATAAGGAATCCCCGGAAAATATTATGGAATACTGTTGATTTCATCGCTGTACTGTTCGATAAGATTTTCGAATTTCTTGATGGTAACTGCAAGATCCTCATAGGATTCGCCGCCAGCAGCATTTTTATGTCCACCCCCATTGAAAAATTGTGCGGCAAGAGAATTTATGGGAAAATCTCCTTTCGAGCGAAAAGAGATTTTAATATGATCTTTCCTCTCAATAAAAAGTGCAGATATGCGAATATTTGATACCGAGAAGGGATAATTCACAAATCCTTCGGTATCACCCTTAGCATGGTTGAATCGCATGAGTTCATCGCGGGTCAGTGAGATATAGGCGGTCCTGTGTTCCGGTATGACAACCAGCTTCTGCTCAAGGCTGTAACCCAGAAGACGCATTCTGTCTTCTGAATAATTATCGTAAACCAGACTGAATGTACGGTCCTTATCAATCCCACGAAGCAATAGTCCCTCAACAATCTCAAATGTGCGGGGCCGGGAACTGTTAAAGCTGAAACAACCGGTGTCAGTCATTATTCCAACATACAGGCATGTTGCTATCAGCGTGTCAATCAGTTCCACATCTCCCAGTCCCTCAATCAACTGATAAACCAGCTCAGCAGTGGAACTTACTTCCTGGTCGGAGAAAATAAGATCTGCTGTACATTCCGGCTCAGGATGATGATCCACAAGGATCATGGTGACATCTGATCCTTCAAGAACCTGCTTCATCTTTCCCAGCCTCCCTGGTTCATTAAAATCCAGGCAAAAGACCAGGTCTGCTTTTTGAAGTTCCTCCTTAACCTTAGCCCCTTGTTTTGAAAAAACAAGGATCTGGTCAGCACCTTCCATCCAATCAAGAAAGTGAGGAAAGTCGTTGGGGACAGCCATGCTTACCTGGCATCCCTTTTTTACCAGGAACCAGTACATTCCCAGCATGGATCCTATGGCATCCCCATCTGGATTTATATGCGTAAGGAGTGTAACCCGAATAGGAGGTGCAAGGACCTTCTTTAATTTCCTGTATATTTCTTCCGGGAGAGCTGTCAAGTCTTGGTTATTATGGCTAAAAACGAATGGGCAAAGTTATGAATTATTAGTATATTCGCCCGATTCGAATAAAAAATTCCAGAATATGGCCGTAAATATCACCCTTACCATGATTAAACCCGAGGCTGTCGGCAAAAATTATGTTGGTCCCATTTTGAACATGATCAACGAAGCCGGTTTTAAGATTGCAGCCATGAAACTTACAAAATTAAGTACCAGGCAGGCTGAAGCGTTTTATGCAGTTCACAGTGACAGACCATTTTATACTGATCTTGTTGAATTTATGTCATCCGGACCCATCGTTACCGCCATCCTTGAGAAAGAGAATGCTGTAGCAGACTTCAGGAAATTGATCGGGGCAACAAACCCGGCAAATGCAGAAAAAGGTACTATCCGGAAACTATATGCAGAATCCCTCCAGAAAAATGCAGTACATGGATCTGACAGCGATGAAAATGCACAGGTGGAGGCTGATTTCTTTTTCGCGAAAAGCGATAGGGTTGATTACATGTAATTCCTACTTCAGGATAATTTCTTTTAGGATTTCTTCACCGGCAGCTTCGTTGAGCTTTTTCAGGATCTCTTTCTGCAGCATGAACAGTTCATTGCGTATTACCGATGACCGGAGATAGACGAATAGTTTCCTGTCCTTTATGAAAATCCTGGTGGTTGCCCTTGCGACGGATTTACCCAGCAGTGATTCCCAGGACTGGATCAACTGTCGTTCCTTCAAGGGTTTTTCAAGCCCTGATTCTTTCAGGTAGGCCCTTATGACATCTCCAATATTCTGTGTATTGCTTCTCTCCACCGGTTTGTATATCAGGATTGTTAATTTACACCGTTCATACCAACATGGAACAATTTATAATCTATGGTCAGTTCATTCAATATGTTTTTAATACGTTCGGGGTTTGTGTCAGTAATAAAAATCTGTCCAAATTTATGATCTGCCACCAGTTTGATGATCTGTTTTACCCGATTGGCATCAAACTTGTCAAATATATCATCCAGCAACAGGATGGGGTGAAAACCATTCACCATGCGGATAAAATCAAACTTGGCAAGTTTCAGTGCTACCAGGAATGTCTTTTGCTGGCCCTGGCTTCCAATCCTCTTGATCGGGTAGTCTGACAGGGTCATTCCCAGGTCATCTTTATGGATTCCGGCAGTCGTATACTGCAAGATCCTGTCCTTTTGCTCATGGTCCTTTAAAAGTGTCCGAAGATCCTTTTCCAGGAGCTGGGATTTATAAATCAAGCCCACCTGCTCCCTTCCCCCTGAGACCGATTCATAGTATTCCTGAAATATCGGCAGCAGGTCCCTAATGAACTCAACCCTTTGCCGATGTATATAATCACCATGGCGGATCAACTGTTCATCCCACACCTCCAGCTGGTCGGGTTGATATGAACCGGAACGGTGAAAGTTCTTCAGAAGGACATTTCTTTGTCCCAAAGCCCGGTTATATCTTATCATGCTCTCGAGGTATTCTCCGTTATACTGGGATATCACCGCATTCAAAAATTTTCTCCTTTCATCTGAACCTTCAATAATCAGGCTGCTGTCGGCAGGTGAGATCATGACCACAGGCAGGAGTCCCACATGCTCGGAAAGTTTCGTATAATCCTTTTTATTCCGCTTGAAAATTTTCCGCTTATTCCTCTGTACCCCACAGAGGATCTTTTCATCCAGTCCCTCTCTTAAAAACTCCGCCTGGATCAGGAACTGGTCTTCTCCATGGCGAATATTCTGAGAATCCAGGGAATTGAAATAACTCTTGGTCAGGGAAAGGTAATATATCGCATCCAGAAGGTTGGTCTTTCCCGTCCCATTATCACCCACAAAGCAGTTGATCTTATTGCTGAAATTCAATTCCAACTGATCATAGTTTTTAAAATTAATAAGCGAAATATGGGTCAGGTGCATGATATGATCTCTTATTTAACAAAAATAGAAAATCCGCGGTGATTGCCGTATTTTTTTATTCAATACAAAACAATTACATTTGCGATGTTTTTTTCAGAAAGAAATAACACAATGGCAAAGAAGAAACAAGTTTCTGACACCAGCATGGAAGGCGTTGAAGGTGCATTAACTAGAACCGAACAATTTATCGAGGATAACCAGAAGTGGATTGTCAGGATCATTACAGGGATACTGGCACTGGTGGTCATTTTCATCGGTGCTAAAAGGTTTTACCTGAATCCCCTTGAGGAAGAAGCTCACGGACAGATGTTTGTCGCAGAACAGTATTTCGAGGTTGATTCTTTTAACCTTGCGTTATATGGTGATGGTAACTATTCTGGCTTTCTTCAGATCATCGATGACTATGGTATCACCAAAGCTGGTAATCTTTCCAAATATTATGCAGGGATCTCTTTCCTGAAAATTGGCCAGTTCGAGGATGCCATTGACCACCTGCAGAAATTTAAATCCAAAGACAAAATGGTTGCCCCTATTGCCACAGGAGCCATCGGAGATGCCTTTGTTGAAATGGGTGAGACCGAGAAAGGACTCAATCACTACCTGAAAGCGGCCTCATTGTCTGATAATATTTTTACCGCACCCATGTTCCTGATGAAGGCCGCTCAGATCTATGAAAATCTCGGCAATAATAAGAAGGCCCTGGATATTTACGAACAGATCCGGAAGGATTATCCAGATTATTCCAGACGGAATAATATCGAAAAATATATAACACGGAGCAGGATTTCTTCCTGACCCGACAATGGCAACAAATCTTAAAAACCTTTCCAGCCTTAACCCGGCCGAAATTCCTCCTGTCAACGGGATGAAGATCGGAATCGTTGTATCCGAATGGAACCGTGATGTAACCCAGGCACTGCTGGAGGGTGCTACAAAAACACTGGTACGTCTGGGAATAAGCGAGGACCATATCCACGTCCATTACGTTCCCGGGAGCTTTGAATTACCATTGGGTGCCCAATTCATTGCCGAATATTTGAAACCGGATGCTGTGATCTGCCTGGGATGTGTAATCCAGGGTGAAACCCGTCATTTTGATTATATCTGTCAGGGGGTCACACAGGGCATCACTGATCTGAACCTGAAATACAATCTTCCATTTATTTTTGGTGTACTGACCACCGATACACTGGACCAGGCAAAAGACAGGGCTGGTGGTAAGCATGGGAACAAGGGGGACGAAGCAGCCGTCACGGCCCTTAAAATGGCCCACATGAAAAAGTCTCTTAAATAAAACCCTGATTTTTCTACAAATCTATCTTACGAGCCTGGTTGGCTGCCGGCCACTATTTCTTTTTCTTGGGAGAATTGTATCCCCGTTGCTTGGCCATGTTTTCCAGCCGTTTCTGAAAGCTGCTTTGTTTTTTAACAGATGTCTTTTTCTGGTTTTTGTGCAGTTTCTTCCTTAATGCATCCTCATCAACAAAACGTTTGGATATTTGATTTTGTCCGAATGTAATGATATTGGCCAGAAAATAATAATAGGTCAGTGCAGAGGACCAGCTGTTTAGCATGAACATGAACATGACGGGCATCATGTACATCATGCCTTTCATGCCTGGCATCTGAGACTGTGACATATTGGCCTGGTTACTTATCCGCATGGTCAGGATGGTAGAGGCGGTCATCAGCAGGGTAAACAGGCTGACGTGATCGCCATACATGGGGATTGTGAACGGCAGGTCCAAAATTGAATCATAGGTGGACAGATCGTGGGCCCACAGAAATTGTTCTTGCCTCAATTCTATTGATGTCGGAAAAAATCTGAACATGGCGATCAATATGGGCATCTGCAGAACCATCGGGAGGCATCCTCCCAGGGGACTCACCCCCGCCTTCTTATAAAGTGCCATGGTTGCCTGTTGTCTTTCCATGGACTTCTCCTTGGGAATTTTTTCATTGATGGCATCGATCTCTGGTTTCAGCGCCTTCATTTTTGCCATAGAAATATAGGAGCGGTAGGTCAGTGGGAAAAGGACCATTTTGATCACAAGGGTGAGGATCAGGATGATCAGTCCGTAGTTGTTAATAAAATTATTAAGGAAACTGAACATGGGAATAATCGCATAGCGGTTGATCACCCGGCTCATTAATCCCCCGAGTCCAACAAGATTCTCCATTGCAAGATCATATCCTTTCAGGGTATTGAAATGGTTTGGCCCGAAGAAGAAGGTCATCTTTTGTTCCTGGTTCGGACTCTGTTCAAAAGGTATGCCTATCTGGGATTCAAAGATCTTCAGGTATCTGGGGTCATCCTCCAGTTTTGTTGAACGGATAGTGGCATTGGTGAAATAATTTTCAGCTATCAGGGTCGAGGAAAAGAATTGCTGCTTAAAGGCGATCCATCTCATCCTGGTGGGAATAACTTTCTCAAAAACATCCTTCTTACTTCGCATATTGAATTTCTCGACCTCATCCTGGTAATGCTTAAAAAAGATGGTGGTATAATTCAACTCATTCTTTCTCCCCATTTCCTGTTGGGGTACATAAATATTCCAGGTCAGATCGATGAAATTATTATTCTGTGACATGATCTCATTCATATTCATGAAGCGCATATCAAAACCTACCCGGTAATCACCCGGTGTCATAGTATATACATATTCGATATAGCGATTCTTACCTGCCGGAAGCTTCATTGACAGGGTTACCGGTGCATTGCTTGCATCGAGATGTGACTGATCTGAACCGGGTGTGAAAAATAGTTCGTTGGTGTTAATGCTCCGGTTCTGAGCGAAAAAGCTCAACCCGAATATGGTGGAATCACCATCAAAAAGAATCAAGGGCAGGGAATCATGGGTTTGATAATTTTTTAGCTCTACGGAATAAGGCCTGCCGCCCATGGTGGAAATACTCATTTTTATGAGGTCATTCTCCAATGTAATATATTGCTTATCACCGACTGCAGCCTCACCAAATACACCGAATGCATCCTTATACTCATCCAGGTCAAGGGCATCCTTTGAAGCATCTTCAACCCTGACCAGTGTTTCATCAGGACTGACCACTTCTTCGGCTGGCTGGGATTGCTCTTGCTGTTCCGGCAGGATCATTGCCTGTGCATTTCTTATGGAATCCTGTATACGTTGCCTCTGTGCTAACTCTTCCTTGGAAGGGCGAGTGAATAAGGAGTAGCCGATTAAGATGCCAGCGATTACTAATAATCCGATAATTGTATTCTTATCCATATGTAATTATTTACGTGCCAGGACTTCCTTCTTATCTTTATGTTTAACCGAGTGGTCAAGTGAGGACTTGACAAAATGTATGAAAAGAGGGTGAGGTTTCATGACCGTGCTGCTGTATTCAGGATGGAATTGTACGCCAATGAAAAAGGGATGTCCTGTCAGTTCCATGATTTCTACAAGATTGCTGTCAGGATTGATGCCTGATGCAAGGAATCCTGCATCCTCAAACGCTTTCAGGAAGGTGTTGTTAAATTCATAACGATGCCTGTGTCTCTCCCTGATAAAGGTTTTATTATAAAACTTGTGTACTTTGGTACCTTCCCTGATTTTGCAATCCCATGCACCCAGCCTCATTGTACCTCCTTTCTCAGTGATTCCTTTTTGCTCTTCCATCAGGTCGATAACAGGGTATTTTGTCCCTTTGTCCATTTCGGTGGAATGGGCATCCTTATACCCCAGTATATTTCTTGCAAATTCAATCACAGCACATTGCATCCCCAGGCATATCCCAAGGAAAGGGATCTCCTGCTCGCGGGCATACCGGGCAGCTATTATTTTCCCGTCAATGCCCCGGTCTCCAAATCCTGGAGCCACAATAATCCCATGCTGCTCTGCAAGGATCTCATTTACATTATCCTCGGTGATCTTTTCCGAGTGAATGCAGGTTATTTCTACTTTGCACCTGTAGGTAGCTCCTGCATGGCTCAATGATTCCATGATGGATTTATAGGAGTCAGCCAGCTCAACGTATTTGCCTACCAGGCCTATCTTCACAGCACATTCCGGGTTCTTTAACCGGTTTACAACCTCCGTCCAGGGTCCGAGGTCGGGTGTTTTAGTCTTCTCAAGGTTTAATTTCCTGATGGTGATCTCATCCAGCCTCTCCTTTTGCAGCAGCAAGGGAACCTCGTAAATCGTAGAGACATCTACAGATTCGATGACAGCATCCATTTCAACGTTACAGAAAAGTGCCACCTTCCTGCGGATGTCACTGGTCAGGTTTTTTTCAGCACGCAGGACCAGGATATCAGGCTGTATCCCATTTTCAAGCAGGACCTTAACCGAGTGTTGGGTGGGTTTTGTTTTTAATTCCCCGGTAGCCGCTAAATAGGGCACCAGGGTAAGGTGAATGAACAGGGTATTGGTGGGTCCCAATTCAAATTTCAACTGCCTGCCTGCTTCAATATAGGGCAAAGACTCAATATCACCAACGGTGCCGCCTATTTCGGTTAACACAACATCATACTGGTCTTCCTGTCCGAGAAGCATGACCCTTCTTTTGATCTCATCGGTGATATGTGGGATGACCTGGACAGTCTTGCCAAGAAAATCACCCCTGCGCTCCTTTTCGATTACTTCCTGGTAGATCTTGCCAGTTGTTACATTATTCGCTTTGGTCGTTTCGACACCCAGAAAACGCTCATAGTGGCCCAGGTCAAGATCTGTTTCCGCACCATCAACAGTCACATAGCACTCTCCATGTTCGTAAGGGTTCAGGGTTCCCGGATCTACATTGATATAGGGATCCAATTTCTGGATGGTAACGGACAAACCCCTTTCCTGCAATAACATAGCAAGGGAAGCCGATACAATCCCCTTACCCAGTGAAGAGGTAACACCCCCGGTAACGAATATATACTTCGTAAAACTCAATGCGATCCTCCTTTATAATTATGTGTCCATGTTATCAATCATTTCGATCTTCTGTTCGAGAAGTTTCATTGTCTCCTTGGCATTATCGATCCTGTTCTGGACCTCCTCTATCATTGATTGCGCATTCTTTGAACTGGTAAAAAAGCCAATGTTATTCTCCCAGAGCACAATGTCATTTTTCAATTGTTGCAACCTGTTCATGAACCTTTCACGTTCCTGATACATCTTGACATCTGCTTTGGGTTTTTCACGAATGTTGTTCAGCTTATTCTTAAATTTCAGCAGATTTCTTTTTCCATCGTTGATGTCCAGGTTGTCAAAATGTTTATTAATCGCCTGTCTGAACTTTTCCTGCAGATTATCTTTTTCCTTGAAGGGTACGAAGCCTATCTCAGACCATTTTCGCTGAAATTCATTAATTATTTTAAAGTTCTCCTCTATGTTGTCGGTCAGCACAAAGGAGTTAACTTCTTCCAGTAGATTATTCTTGGCTTCAAGATTCTGTGAGTATGTCTGGTTTATGTTCTGGTAATGATCAGATTTCTTGTTAAAGAAATGATCGCAAGCCGCCCTGAACCTTCTCCATACAGCATCTGATTGCTTCTTTGGGATCGGGCCGATCTCTTTCCACTTTTTCTGCAGACTGATCAGATCTTCGGTCGATTTTTTCCATTCAGTACTGTCTTGTATAGCCTCTGCCTGGACACAGAGGTCAGTCTTCAGTTGCAGGTTGTTTAACTGATTTTCCTTGTTTTGAGCATAAAACTCCCGCTTGCTGGTAAAAAAGTTATCACAGGCCGACCTGAACCGCTCGTAAATCTTGTTGTTATCCTTCTTGGGTGCAAATCCTATTGTCTTCCAGATTTTCTGGATCTCGATAATTTTCCTGGACTTATCATCCCATTGTTTATGACTCTGCAGGACCAGGTTACTAATCTCCTCCACCTGTTCGCATAAAAGGGCTTTTTGTTCCAGGTTTGTTTTCTGGGCTTTTTTCAGTCCCTCAAAATGTTCCTGGTGTTTCCGGTTGATCTTTGATGTTGCCTCTTTGAACCGCTCCCACATCTCATTCCGGAGTTCAAGCGGAACCGGTCCGATCTCTCTCCATTGTTCATGATACTTTTGAAGTGTCTTAAAGGCATTGATCACTGAAGGTTCCAGCAGGAGCTCCTCTGCCTTCTCACAGAGCTGGATTTTAAGTTCAAGGTTTTTCTTGAGATCAAGATCTCTTAATTCTTTGTTGATCTTGATGTAGTCATAGAACTTCTCGACATGATGATTGTAAGTATCCCAGAGATCTTTAAGGTTTTGTTGGGGAACAAGGCCCAGGGTGCGCCATTCATGTTGCAGGTCCCTGAATTCATGAAAAGTCTTATTTATTGACTCCTTTGAATTGATCAGTTCTTTTATTTTCTCAATAACTATGTACTTCTTTTTCAGGTTTTCCTGCTTTTCAGACTCAAGGTTCCTGTTATATTCAGCCTTCTGGTTCCTGAATCGCTTGAACAATTCCTTGATTCTTTCTTCCAGTGTATCGGTCTGAATCAGAAAGTCTTCAATATTGCCACCATCCTCAACGAATTTCTTCCGCTTCTGTTCAAATTCAGTCTTATTCTTCTTGTAGAAATTGATTTTTATATGATCAACATCATTTCTTATCTCATGCGCTGATTGATTATCAAGCAAAATCTCCAGTCGATTTACAAGGTCTTCACGTGTCAGGGTAGAATAGTCAAACTCAACTACAGTTGATGCATGAGCCTCGGATACAGGTTCGGGTTTGGCTTTAGGTTCGGGGTCAGCCTCGGGCTCGGGTTTAGCCTCTGCTTCAAGCTTTTCGGTAGCTTCAGGTTCAGGCTTGGCCTCAGGTTCGGGTTTAGCCTCGGGATCGGGTGTGGTCTCTGCTTTTGGCTCACTGCTGGCCTCAGGTTTGGGTTTGGGTTCGGGTGTGGCCTCAGGTTCTGGTTTAGTCTCGGTGTCGGCTGTGGCCTCTGCCTCAGGCTCACTGCTGGCCTCAGGTTCTGGTTTGGCTTTGGATTCGGCTTCAGCTTCGGTTACCGGTTTTTCATCAGTCTCAGGGACAGCCTCTGCTTTGGGCTCTTCGGTAGCTTCAGGTTCAGGCTTGGCCTCAGATTCGGGTTTAACCTCGGGGTAGGCTGTGGCCTCTGCCTCAGGCTCACTGCTGGCCTCAGGTTCTGGTTTAGTCTCGGTGTCGGGTGTGGCCTCTGCCTCAAGCATGTCCGGAGGTGATTCAGGAACATGGGTATCCTGATCCTGATCCCCTGCGGCTTGTGGTGCGGCTTCCGGGGTTTCCGGTTTGTCTGTTGTTTCTTCCTTACTGTCGGAAGTAACTGAACTGGAGCTTTTATCCTCCTGGGTGGTGTCCTTCTTTATTTCACCGGAATTTCCGGCGACTGGTTCATCATGAACCTGATCGTTATGTATCATCAGAAATCAATGTCTAAACAAGCTTGATCCATACAATTACCTGCGAAAATAGCCAAATATGCAGTATAGACAAAGTTTTTTTAATCTTGTTCACTATTTTTACAAAAAATCAAGATCAATGAGAATCGACATTATTACAGGTGTACCGGAACTTCTGGACAGTCCGGTAAATCATTCCATTATTAAGAGGGCCAGGGACAAAGGCCTGGTAGAAGTGCATATCCATAACCTTAGGGATCACTCAAAAGACAAACACAGAAAGATAGATGATTATGCTTTCAGCGGTGATGCAGGCATGGTGCTGAACATTCAACCCATTGACGATGCCATAGATTCCCTTACCAGGGCGCGTAAATACCAGGAAATTATTTATACAACACCGGACGGAGCACCATTCCGCCAGCAGACAGCCAACCAGTTATCGACCTGTGAGAATCTTATTTTCCTCTGTGGACATTACAAGGGAATCGATCAGCGTATCAGGGACCACCTGGTTACCAGAGAGTTATCCATTGGTGATTATGTCATGACCGGTGGTGAACTGGCTGCTGCAGTGATGGTAGACTGCATCATACGGCTAATTCCAGGTGTACTTTCTGATGAAACCTCGGCACTTACGGATTCCTTTCAGGATGGCCTGCTCGCCCCACCTGTATATACCCGTCCGGCTGAATACAAAGGCTGGAAGGTACCTGAGATATTGATGTCAGGCAATGCCGCTGAGATAGAAAAATGGAAGTTTGAGCAATCCCTTGAACGGACAAAAAAGCTAAGGCCTGACTTATTGCGTGACCAGCGATAGGTTAGCACAGGATCTCTCTGACAAAGGCCACTGTAGAATACGACATCAGGAAAAGTCCGGTAAAACCAACAGCACATAAAATATGGATAATCATTTCCTTAATACAAACATAAATTTATCTGTGACAAATTCCCTTATAAGGACAGTTCCTGCAGGTTTCTTCCTCTGAGGTCTGCCGGAAGGGTATTTCCGGATCGTACAGGTCAGCCAGCAAGGCCTGCAGATGGATGGTGAAAACTTCATCAAAGGTTGAGTATTCCGGAATGGGGAACTGTTTTCTTGCTGGCCCCATCCGGAATTGGCAATTAAAATCCTGGTTATAAATATCCCTGATCAGGTAAACACCCGGCATGATCCTGGCCTTTTCCATCCCTTCCTGGGACATGAAAACCTTTGCATAGAGGAATGTCTGGAAGGCTGCCTTGTTCCTGTTTTTCTGTTCCCCAATGAAGAGATCCTCGATGGATTCAAATTTCATTTCACCTTTACCGGTCTTGTAGTCGAGCACCCGGTATACCCCACCGGACATATCTATCCTGTCGATGTTTCCCCCTACCCTCACAATATATGGATGTCCGGAAGATTCAAATGCCAGTCCGGTATAATAAGGATCCTCAAGGCTATAGATGCTTATCGGACAATATTCCATATCTCTTTCCAGGA
>DAOUVF010000447.1 GCA_030667765.1 Bacteroides sp. | reverse complement strand
GAAAGCCTGGGCGAAGGAATGTATAACCTGGATCTTACTGATGCCGATGGTTGTATTTCGAATTTCCAGCAGGCCATTGTGGATGAGGATCCTATATCCCTGAGTTACACCCTGTCTTCCTATAAAGAATATAACCTGGAATGTTATGGAGATGCTTCCGGGAGCATAACAATTGATACGGTTGAAGGCAACGGGATGGATTGGCGGAACTATACCTATATTTGGAACGGCCCCGGGGGTTTTAAATCATATGTTTATGAATTAGATTCCCTTGAAGCAGGGAACTACCATTTAAATGTTTTTGATTCTCTGAATTGCCGGAGCGATATTAACATTACTCTCACCGCCCCGGATCCTATTTTTGTCAATTACGATTCTGTTATTAATAATCCTTGTCTCAACACTGCTGACGGGGCAATATACATCACCCCCTCCGGAGGTGAATTGCCTTTTCAGTTTTCCTGGACGGGACCGGAAGGATTTTCCAGCACCGATGAAGATTTACAGGACCTGGCCAAAGGAAGATACCATTTGCTGATAAGCGATGCAGAGGGTTGTTCGGCAGAGAGTGATACCAATCTGGTCCTTTCAAGCGGAATCGAAATGGTAATAGAGGTTTCGTCATATGGTGATTATAATATTCAGTGTTTTGGCATGTTGAATGGCGAAATCAAGATCCGGGAAGTAACAGGTTTTGGGGATATCAGTAGTTTCTATTTTTATACGACCGGACCCGATGGATTTACATCCCCTTTCCGTTTCATGGAGAACCTTGCAGCGGGATCTTATCACATAAATGTCACTGATTCACTTGGATGTACAGGTGAAGATGATATTTTACTTAGCCAGCCGCCCAAGGTGGAAACCGCAGAAATTGAGGGATCCGGAACTTTCTATGAAGACACCAATTATATCTATACGGTGAATGATGAATCGACCGGGAGTACTTATAACTGGTCGGTTGATGGCGGAGAGATCTGGTCGGGACAGGGAACGAAATCACTTGAAGTGGAATGGAGAACATATGGGACCGGAACAGTTAAGGTCGTAGAATCCGATGGAAACGGTTGTTTGGGTGATACCATAAGTTTTGATGCCAGTTTCCTCTATGTCTCAAACCAGGATTTTGAGGCTCATTCTGTTCGGATATATCCTGTACCCACTTCCGACATATTGTATATCCGGGGTTTAGAGAACATGAGGGGTAAGATTGAGATTTTTACCATTCTGGGACAAATGGTCAGGCAACAGGATCTGCAAGGATCATTGAATCTTGAATTATTGGAAAAGGGTGTTTATTATCTCCGTATCCGGGACCGGCAGGGGAATGAAATTGATACGCGCAGGATCGTTAAGAAATAACCGTCAATACCCCGCAGCCTGACCGTCTTTCCTGCTTTCAGAGGCCCCGTAATAAACCCCGTTATCCTCATTCACAAGGATGGCCTGGTATCCTCCGTACCCGCCAATATCGAATTGGATCCGGTGTCCCATTTTAACAAGTTCCCTGATCACCTCATAATCTATCCCGGATTCCAGGTAAACAGTCCCGCCATCCAACATCTTGCTACCTGTAGGCTGTGAGGAACCCCCATGCCGTATCCTTGGGGCATCCCCTGCCTCCTGGAGGTTCATGCCAAAATCGATCATGTTGACCAGGATCTGTACATGTCCCTGGGGCTGCATGCTCCCGCCCATTACACCAAAACTCATATAGGGTCTTCCGTCCCTTGTCACAAAGGCAGGAATGATGGTATGGAAAGGCCGCTTCCCCGGGGCATAGCAATTGTAGTGCCCCTCTTCCAGGCTAAACAGTTCTCCTCTGTCCTGCAATATAAATCCAAGTTCATACGGGGTCATTCCGCTGCCCATGCCCCGGTAATTGCTCTGGATCAGGGAAACCATATTCCCGTGCCTGTCTGCCACTGTCATATAAATGGTATTCCCACGTTCAAGTTCACCTGCCGGATAAGTTCTGGCGGCCCTGTCCGGATTGATCAGGTCCCTTCTTTCTTCCGCATATTCTTTTGATACCAGGTTTTCAACCGGTATGTCATTGAAAGCCGGATCTGCATAATATTTTGCCCTGTCCTCATAGGCAAGTTTCTTGGCTTCAACAAATGCATGAATGTACTCCTTGCTGCCGAATCCCATGGCAGCTATATCATACCCTTCGAGGATATTCAGGATCTGCAGGGCTGCGATCCCCTGTCCATTCGGCGGAAGTTCCCAGAGATCATACCCACGGTAATTTGTGGAAACCGGATCTACCCAATCGGAATGATGATCCGCCATATCTTCATAGGATAAGAATCCACCCTGGTCTTTCATATACCTGGCAATGGTCCTGGCAATATCACCCCTGTAGAATGCATCTCTCCCACCTTCCGCAATCTGTTCAAGGGTATTGGCCAGGTAAGGATTTTTAAAGATCTCACCTTTTGCAGGTGTTTTCCCTCCGGGCATATAGGTTTCTTCAAAGCCCGGGTATTGCTTCAGCCGGGTTGATCTTGCCATGTAGTAAGCGATCAGTTCGGATACCGGGAATCCTTCCCTGGCATAACTGATGACCGGTCCCAGGACCTTCGTCATATCAAGTGATCCGAACCTTTCATGCATTTCATACCATCCGTCGACACATCCCGGTACAGAAACCGGCAATGGACCATAGGCCGGGATGGAGGTATATCCATGCTCTATAAAATAATCAAGGGTCAGGGATTTCGGTGAACGCCCTGAGGCATTCAATCCATAAAGTTTTTCGGTTTTCGCATCCCAGATGATGGCAAACAGGTCTCCCCCTATCCCGTTGCTTACTGGCTCTACCAGTCCGAGCATAGCATTCCCGGCAATAGCTGCATCAATGGCATTCCCGCCCTGTTTCAGGATATCCAGG
>DAOUVF010000243.1 GCA_030667765.1 Bacteroides sp. | reverse complement strand
TACAGGCATTGGTGCTTACATTCTCCCAAATATACCATCGTGGAAAGGCCCCTTCAGGAAATATACTATCATCCTCCTGATCACATGAGAAAATATCATCATCACCGTCTTTATCAATATCGCCAACATACAGGGAATGAAATGAACCCCTGATTCCAGTAGCTGTCATTGTAATAAAATGTGATGTAAACGCCGGGGGATTAGTTCCATGATTCTCCAACCATGCAATTCTTGAACACTGTTGGTCACAATCCGACATTACAATGTCATTGTCACCATCCCTGTCTAAATCAATAATCCAACTTCGAGAAGAAAGGCCATATGGCCCTCTTTTACCAAAGGGTAAAGGATGTTTCTTCCATGTCTTTCCGCGCTCGAGATTTTCCAGCCATCTATCCGGGAGGACCAGGTCATTGTCACCATCACCATCCAGATCGCCTAGTCCATTTGGATAAAAACCACCATGAATCCTATCCCTGCTGATTAAGACATCCAGGGTAATTTCGGTCCTTTGCCAGGCAATATCACGATTTGGTTCTGTTGGTATCGTATACCAGAATAGTCCATCGTTCTCCCCGATTATTATCACATCACCAGCCTCATCACCATCAACATCAGCAATAACTATGTCATGAATATTTGATTCTATCCTTTCGTCATACTGGTACCTGATGAAAGTGTCTTCACGGGGATCCTGATTATTTCTGTACCAGTATCTTCCGATAATTATATCCTCCCAACCATCTTTATCCACATCAAAGGAAGTTGCTCCTAATTGTTTTAATGGCATCACACCCACCTTGTGCATTTTCCAGTCGTCACTACCCATGTTTTCAAACCAATATAAGCCCTCAGCCCCTGAAAAAGAATAATCCAGGTCTCCGTCCTTATCAAAATCAGCCAATGTCGGACATCCGTATCCCCAATCGGTGTCTCCAGGCAGATCTTGTGTTATATAATGATGTTGGAACAAATTTTCACCAATTTGCCCTTTTTGAGATTGTTCTGTTGGCCTTGGTCCATGGCAAGCTATGCAAAGAAATACACAACAGATACAAATTGAATAGTAATTTCTCATGGACTTTTATATTTAACCTATTACCACAGCTCCATACTGGTACCCGGGCCTGGTCCAGCAAAGCGCATGCGGTCCGGCGTAAGATGCCAGCCTGTTCTCCAGTTCTTCATGGTCCAGTTGAGCGACAGGGATTTCAACATATTCCTGGGCTATCCTGATATTTTCCTGAAGCGTTTCAATGCCCCAATGTCCGACAGTTGCACTGGCAACACCTTCCTGAGTCCTTAAAAGAAAGCATGGTTTTATACAGCACCTTCTCAATCTCCGCAATATTATCATCGATGGTTATGCCATGGATCATCAAGATGTCCAGGTAGTCTGTTTTGAAGTTTTTCAGACTGCTTTCCAATGATTTTTTTGCCTACAGGGTTTGAAAATGTTTAAGCCGGCATATCAGGAAGCTTCCATCCATCCCTGTAGGTATGTTTTACAAGTTCTGCAGCAAATTCTTTTGCTGAGAAAGGATTGGTCCACTCTTTATTGAATGTGGGATGGCCATCTTCTATGTTGAATCCGTCTTCGATCACGGTGCGCAACTCCTCGCTGTCAGAGAGATTAGTAAACTTCATATTTTCACCATCCCATTCCAGCTCCTTGTTCAGTCCTTGCAGACGGACTGCATTCACTCCCATGACCACCATTTCGTTAAATGGCCCAGCTTCACTGAACGGGGATGCGGTTTCCACCCGGTTCCCGGGACTCTCCTTGCATGCCCTGATCCAGTCCATCTCATGGGAAGCTTCCACACGCCGCCTTACTTTTGGCGGTTCCGGAGTCTTGCCGGAGAGCAGCCATGGGTCTTTTCCGTAACATCCGCATATAAGCGTATCTTTGGATCCGTGGAATAGCACACCACCACCGGAATTATTCATATCCTTTCCGCCTGGCCATCCTACTGGCTTCATGGGCTCGAGGCCACCATCATACCAGGTTACCTCCACTTCCGGGAACTTCACTTTTTTTGCAGCTTTGCGCTTGGGGAAAACATATTTTACCATTTGCGCGTTGGGGGCACATTCAGTGAGCAGCAGGGTAGAACTTCCCTGGACCCTGGTTGGATACTTCAATTGCAGGCCAACAAAGACCGGGTGGAGTATATGACAGGCCATGTCGCCCAGTGCTCCGGTACCATAATCCCACCAGCCACGCCAGTTCCATGGGGTATAAATCTCGTTGTAATCATTCATTTCCGCAGGACCGGTAAACAGATCCCAGTTCAGTGTATCAGGAACAGGCATTTTCTCTTTGGGAATGTTCAGTCCCTGTGGCCAGATAGGACGGTCGGTGAATGCTTCTACTTTTCTCACTTCCCCGATTTCCCCGTTCAGGATCCATTCCACCACCAGGTTCACCCCTTCACCTGAAGAGCCCTGGTTGCCCATGGAAGTGGCCACCTGATGCTTTTCTGCCAGTTTTGTCAGAAGGCGTGATTCATATACCGAGTGGGTAAGCGGCTTTTGAACATATGTATGTTTGCCCATGGCCATGGCGTGCGCTGCCACAAGAGCATGCGTATGATCCGCTGTTGCCACCACAACGGCATCAATGGATTCACCCATCTCATCATACATTCTTCTCCAGTCCCAGTATTTTCTTGCTCCGGGATAGTCTTTAAATGTATTGATGGCATATTTCCAGTCCACATCACATAGGGCTACAATATTTTGCTCCTCTATGTTTCGAAGATTGCTACGCCCCATTCCGCCAACTCCAATGCCGGCAATGTTCAGTTTATCACTGGGTGCTGTGTACCCCAGTCCGCCGACAACATGGCTGGGAATAATCGTGAACCCTGCTGTCACGGCGGCAGTGGTCCCGATAAATGATCTTCTGGAAATATTACTTCTCGAATCTTCAGATTTCATGCTAGTATGGTTTTATTGGTTTATTATATGTTTGTAAAAATATCACCTCCCAATTTAAAAAAAAAACAGTAGTATCCGACAATAAACTTAAAAAGAAGGGTACTTCCCGGAGGTATAACGTTGATGAGTTGAGTTATGCTACCACAACTGCTCCATCCCGGTACCCGGGCCTGGCCCAGCAAAGCGCATGCGGTCCCGCGTAAGATGCCAGCCTGTTCTCCAGCTCTTCACGGTCCAGTTGAGCGACAGGGGTTTCAACATATTCCTGGGCTATCCTGATATTTTCCTGAAGCGATTCAATGCCCCAATGTCCGACAGTTGCACTGGCTACACCTTCCTGAGTCCATGCATATTCAAGGAGTTCCTTTGGTGTGGCTGCTTCTCCGACGATGTCCCTCATTACCTTCATGGCAATAACACCCGTATTTTTCTTCCTTGCGGCCGGCAGGATGGTTTCTGCAAAACCACCATACAGGGTTGCATTCATGGTTACAAGTGCAACATCAAAATCAAGTTTCTCCAGCATATCCCTGCTGTGTTCCGGATCAGCCATACATGAAAAACCGATGTTTTTGACAACGCCTGATTCCTTTAAAGAAAGCATGGTTTTATAAAGCCCTTTCTCAATATCCGAAATATTATCATTTATGGTTATGCCATGGATCATCAATATGTCCAGGTGGTCTGTTTTGAAGTTATTCAGACTGCTTTCCAATGATTTTTTTGCCTCTTCCGGATCACGGGATGGAAGTTTTGTGGATAATACAATCTGGTCCCGATAGGGTGGTAGTACCTGACCATAACGCTGTTCGCTGCTGTCAAGGGACTTACCGTCACCGGTTTCCCAAAATTCCGAGGCTATGTATGTGGGTGCCGTCTCGAAAAAATTTATTCCCCCTTCAACAGCTGCTTCAAGAAGCTTCTCCCATTCCCCGTCATTGTTCTGGAGAAATTGAGATCCACCGCCAAAGGCCAGGATAGAAGTTTCAAGTCCTGTATTACCAAGGACCCGCCGGGGAATTTTATATTTCGCTGCATTCTTCCCTGAAATAAAGGAACAGGAATTCAATAATCCAGAGGCTGTTACAATAGAGGCTGCTTTAGCCGAATCGACAATGAATTTTCTTCTTGATAATTTATTATGTGTTCTCATTGGATTGTTTAAATGTGAATTCAATTAATTATAGCTGATAATATTTTCTTTTCCCAGACCCTGCAAGACTTTCTCAGACCATTGGTAAGTTTCCGGAATCTCTCCCCGGAAATTAATTTTTGCAGGTGTCAGCAATGCCGGTAACTGATACAGGTCGGTAATCCTCAGGCAGTTAAGCATTTCAATAGCGGCACCGCGGCCATCCGGCTGGCTCGGACTATCCTGGCTTTCAGGCGGATCTCTCAGGATCAGTGTATGGCAGTTGCCATCGAGCAAAGCAGCATACATGGCCACGGCAGTCATTTCATCCCTGGCAGCAATGCCGATTTTTCCAGGATCAACCCCATCTAATGTACGGCAGAATTCGAAGGAACGCAAAACATCATATACCTGCATGGATGCTATGGTCCTTCCGGTCCACGCCGAAGCCCTGCGCACATGCCATTGCAGTCCGGGTTCCCAGCCGTTTTCCCCAATTCCTCTTACCTCCAGATAAGCTATGTTCCAGTCATCTTCCAGTCCGGAAATAAAGCTTTCGGAATCCCAGCGGTTTTCATCATAGTTCCGCAATACGATCATCAGCGGTTTTTTGAGACTGGGTTCATTCCTCCAGCGAAAATCAAGCTTTAGCCGCCAGCCTTCTTCTGAGATGAAGCTATGAATGGTCCAACCATACCTGGCCCCGTCGAGGGACCGGAACTCAAGCCTGGGATCGAAGGGAACACCGACCTTCGGGAATGCCCCGAAAGTCCGGGTACCCAGAAATTGCTTGACCGAGTCACGAAAAGCAAACAGGTCCTGTTCACTTGTTATATCAGGATCACCATGGAGTTTTACGAATGAATCCTGTATTGTCGTTGTCCTGTCGTTTTCAGGTACACCGTCTGTATAAACCCTCAATTCATCTTCAGATAAGAGGTTTTCAGGTGTTTCATCTATGTCTCCTGTTTCCTCGGGTGCCACCACCTTATCCATAAGATGTTCC
>DAOUVF010000164.1 GCA_030667765.1 Bacteroides sp. | reverse complement strand
GCACCTGAATTTTGAAATGCTTCGATGATTGCCGGCTCAATGAATACCCTATCCGCATAAAGCTCAATCTCATCCAGGCTTGTTATTTCCCGGATCCTTAACCCGGCATCTGCAGGTCTCCAGGTTTTCCGCAGGGAGGCAGTTATCTCTTCATGTTGCAGGCTGCCATTATGTGAGATCAATATAAGATTTGCCCTGTCCTCAAGGTCCATGATACGGTTCAGGTGATCGAGGCTGATAAAAATATTGAACGGGGCAGTCTGGGATATCTTCAGGCTAAATCTTCCCAGCTCCGGAACACCTGCAATAGCCTTTACACGGACCCTGGCTGAAACGCTCGTATGGATGGCCGATACGAAGGGGGTATTCATGGGCATCACACTGGCTTTCCGGATCCTTAACATGATAAGGTCTCCCGCTCCAACCTCCAGCCGTTCCGCCAGATTTTCGCTGATGATCACTTCATCAGCGGAAAGATTTCCAAAATAAGAGGAGGTATCAGCGATCAGATCGAATTGCTCATTCACGCCAAGGACCTGGATCCGGTTTATCCTCAGCCGGCCCCCGTCAGCAGTAGCTACCCCCTGAAGTTGAAACATCGGAGCGCAGATAGCATGCTGGTCATGATTCAGCGGATCTGACAGTTCTTCCTGCAGTACAGCAGCCAGAGAGGCCGTTATAAACCTGTCACCTGTTGTGATGGCAGTCCGGGTATCCCCAAGCCGGTACCGGGTGCTTTGTTCCAGGCTGTACCTTACCGAATCCCCGATGATCAATCCACCTGTCAGAATGGCCGTACTGATAGCAACTCCGATAGCAACCGTCAGATTGAAGCGCAGATAATGAAGAAAGCTCCTGATCGCAAAACCGAATCCCGTCATTATTCAGTGATCATATCAAGTTTGCCACTTTTTAAGCTGTAAACGGTATCCATTCTCCGGGCCAGTTCCTGTGAATGGGTAACCACTACCAGTGCAACCTCATCGCACCGGCTGAACTCAATCAGCATATCAAACAATTGGCTGGAATTTTCATGATCGAGGGAACCTGTTGGTTCATCTGCCAGCAATACGGCAGGATTGTTTATCAATGCCCGTACGACAGCAGTACGCTGGGATTCACCACCGGATAATTCACCGGGCTTCTTATTCCTGTGATCCCAGAGGCCTGTTCTTTTAATCAGGTCCTCCGCCCTGCTCCCGGCTTCCTTTGCGTTCTTGTTCGGCAGGGTGGGAAGCAATACATTCTCGAACAGGGTGAACTGTGGCAGTAAATAGTGCTGCTGGAATACAAATCCGACTGCCTGGTTCCTGAATTGCTCCAGGCCTTTCCCTTTCAACCCGGTAATATCACTGTCCATGTACAGCACCTGGCCCTGGTCAGGTTTATCAAGCGATCCTGCCATGTTGAGCAAAGTCGTTTTGCCTGATCCTGAGGGTCCGGTTACCGCAATTCTTTGTCCCACTTCAATATCGAGACTTACATCATCAAGCACTACCTGGTAGGTGTCAGACTCTTTCTGTCCGTATGCTTTGGATATATGCTTAAGCTGGAGCAACATATCATGTTTTGATTATCGATTCGTATGCATCAATCATTTTGCCGGTTTGCCTGCTGATGTTAAAATGATCTTCCGTGCCACTGCGGGCATCAAGGCTTTTTTGCCTGAGAAGTTCTTTGTCCCCCAGTATCTTCTCAAGTGACCGGGCAAGGTTTTCAGGAGTATTCTCCTCATAGGTGATTCCTCCCCCGGTGACCCCTATAATTTCCGGGAATGCTCCAAGGGCAGGTTGCACCACGGGAACTCCTGAGGCCATTGCTTCCACCAGGTATAATCCGAATGCCTCTCCCATCCTGACAGGTACGGAGACTACCGAGACTTTCCTGAAGAATTCCATCCTGCCGGCATCTACGAAATCTTCATGGAATTCGACATATTCCAGCAGGCCGGCCCTGGCGAGCTTCTTCCTGTTTGATTTGATGTACTTTACATCATCTCCCGTGGAACCACCGGTCAGTACCAGCCTGACATCCTCAAATCCATTTTTTTGTTTCAATTGCATGAAAGCATCCACAAGAATGTCCAGTCCGTTCTCATGGTTCATGCGAGATATGAAACCGATGTTCCGGCCTTTTGATTCAACAGGGGTGTCGGGGTAATCTTCCGGAAAAACTCCCAGGTGCACGCTTTGTATCTTTTCGGCGGGTAAGTTCAGCCTTTCCTTCATGACCCCGCCATAGAAATCACTCACAGCCACAAAGAGGTCCACGTGGGATGCATCTTCCCTCATCAATTCCCAGGCACGGTCCCTGAATGCCGGTTTCATTACATCTACCCAGACATCTTCGTCCTGCAGGGAACAGACCAACGGCACATTCAGTTTTTCCTTAATGCGTCCTGCAAGTCCAAGCAGTAGTGCATTGGACAGGTGAATGACATCCGGTTTGCAATGATCGGCCATCCATGCAACCATCTTGTCCAGTTCCTCCCGTTGCTCTCCGTGTTCTCCCATCAGCATGGATACGGTCAGCTCTCCCAGTCCCCGGGCCCGGGTGGACCCGGACATGCGGGCAGCAAGTTTAAGCATGGGTTTGGAATTCAACAGGCGGTCAAACCAGTCCGGCGCTTTCCTCAGAAAGGGGTACAATTGTTTAAGGTAGATACTGATCGCACCATAGAAAAGGGGGATATTATTCGTATCATTTTCATCGGAGAAAAGCGGGAGATACATGGGGATCTTTACAACCTGGTGCCCGAGGTCACGGACAGCTCCCACATATTTACTGTCACGCAGGCAGTTGCCGCAATAAAAACTATTTCCCGATCCCGGTATAATATAAAGTATGTTCATTTTCCGAAGCAGTAAATATAACCATCTGAAGCAGCTATATAAAATCGCTCGCCGCTTACCACCGCCGGGGTCCCGGTAATTGCACTTCCCAGCTCATAATCCCACAGGACATCCCCATTGCTGATATCAAGTATAAACAGATCACCCCGCATGTTTGCAACCAGCACCCTGTCCCCTGCAATGACCGGTGATGCATTGATCCTGGAGCCAGTGTTAAAACGCCAGATCAGCTCACCTGTTGACCGGTTAAAGCAATAAGTATATTTATCTTCATTACCGATCACCGCTACCTTCTGATTTACCGAGGGGGATGCAAGAAAGGGCAGGCGGGACCGGTCATTCGTCCAGGTCCAGGCAATCTTTTCATTTTCCAGGTCTATACAGGAGAACTTCCCGTCATGGTCGCCTATGAATGCTGCATTATCTGAAACGGCCACCGAACTGGCTATATACGTGGCTATATCAATCTGTTTTTCGAGCTTACCGGTCAGGATATCCACGACATGAATAAAACCATCACAACCACCAAAAATGGCTTTGCCCTGGTAACAGGCGGCTGCACCGTTGATAAAATTATCAGTTTCATATTTCCAGATCATCTTTCCCGTTCCGGCATCCAGGCAGTGGAGATAATAATCATAGCTCCCGAAAACTATCATGGTTTGGTTCCCCGACACCCAAAAATTCGGTGAACCGGAGATCTGGTTGTCAGCCTGGTAGGACCATTTCTCATCCCCGGTTTGGAGATCCAGGCAATAAAGGGTCCCGTCAAGGTCGCCAATATAAACCTTCCCCCCATGAAGCAATGCAGGTGCTTCGACGCCGTTCCCGGTCTTGAACTCCCATTGCAGTTGCCCATTGTTATCCAGGCAGTAGACAGATCCATCCATGGATCCCGCCACTATCCTGCCGTCCCCCGATACGGGTGAGGACCTTAGGTCATCGGTCGCCTGGTAGGACCAGAGCAGCTTTGGCTGACCGGGGAGGCGGTTCGATGTGATCCCCCTCAGGGTTGGATCACCCCTGAATATATGCCAGCCATTGCCTGTCTGTCCAATGATGGACTGGACAAACAGTATGGAAAATATGATTGTTATTAATTTCTTCATTTTATTGCCAATGCTCCTGTGGGACAAGCCCTTGCTATATCTCTTGCTGTTTCGTTCAATGTCGCCTGTAAGGTCTCATCAAAAGGAATGCCAATCCTGACATCAAATCCACGACCGATAAATGTAAATCCATATTTTTCCTTCTGCAGAGCTGTCAGCCTGACACATATCCCGCACTTAATGCATTTTTGGGGTTCATAAATGACTGCCTCATGAACGAATACCTTGGTGACCGGTGCAAAATCATCTCCCTTATATCTTTTTTGGTTTGCCCCAAAACGATCAGCATGGATCCGCAGTTTACAGGTGTGCATATCCCTGCAGTCACAATGCAAGCAGCGACTTGCTTCTTCCTTCATTTCATCTGGACTATAGCCCGTTGCCAGTCCATCGGCCGGTTCCAGTCGCCTGCCCGGATGAGATTCCTTCAGGTATTCTCCAATTTCTTCCTCCCGCAATTTACCAAATCTTGAATTAAACATCCGGGGATAACCGGAAACAGTTTCTCCGGACAGGTACTGGTCCACGCTTGTTGCCACTTCTTTTCCGTGTCCCACGGACCTCACAGCGGACTTTACCGGCCTGATTGCATTGCCAATGGCAAATACCCCGGACCTTGATGTCTGGTAGGTTGATTTATCAATGCTTATCCCTTTATCATTGGATTCAATTTGCCAGGAGCGGACATCATCTTCAATAGCGCCTGTTGCCAGTACAATTGCATCGTATGTTGCATGTAATTTTTCGAACACATCCTTATCAACGGCCACAGTAGTTTTAAGCATGATGCCTGTTCCCAGTATCCCTGAGACCTCCCGTTCGAGGACTTCCCCGTACTGATCACCCACTACTTCAGCCTCGTGCAGCAATCCTCCTGCCCTGTCACTTTTTTCAAACAGGGTGCACTGGTATCCCTTCTGCTGCAAATAAAAGGCAGCTGAAAGTCCAGCCGGACCCGCACCTATGACGGCCACTTTTTGCTCTCCTTTTTGCTCTCCTGTATTGATGGCCGTGGACTGAGCTGAGCCAAGGTCGCCCGCATACCTTTTCAGGAGGCAGATGGATATGGGCTCGTCAACGGTTTTCCGCCGGCAGGCACCTTCACAGGGCGCGTGGCAAATGCGGCCGAGAACAGACGGAATAGGAATATCCTGCATCACTACCTGCAGCGCCTCATCCACCTTCCCCTCGCCAAGCAGCCTGTTCATCAGGGGGATGTCCATATGGGCCGGACAGGCAATCTGGCATGGGGCCTGGCAATCACCGGTATGGTCGCTCAGCAATAATTCAAGTGCTGCTTTCCTGGCTGCTAATACATCCTCATCCCCGGTAACAATATCCATCCCTTCCTCCGCTTTCACCGTGCAGGAAGCCAGCATCTGTCCATCCGCTTTATTTTTCACCATGCAGACCATGCAGGAAGCAAAATGATCCAGGCCTTCGTAATAGCACATAACCGGTATCTTTACTCCTGTTTTCTCAGCTGCCTGCAGCAGTGTTGATCCTCCGGGGACCTTTATGATTTTGCCATCTATTCTTAAACTGATATTTTCCATTGATGCTGGTCTATGCTACTGAATATTTACGGCCCCGACAGGGCATACCTGCCGGCAACTGTCGCATTTGATACATTTATCCTGCTGGATCTCATGTTTTTCATGGGGATTGAACCGGATGGCATCTGCAGGACAACTCTGTGAGCAAAGGGTGCATCCGATACATTCATCATTGATGGAGTATGTGATCAGGTCCTGGCATTTGCCGGCGGGGCATCTCCCTTCCAGGTGTGCCTCGTATTCATCCCTGAAATAACGCAGGGTTGTCAGGACCGGGTTGGGTGCTGTTCTGCCCAGTCCACACAGGCTTCCCCTTTTTGTCAGCCCGGCCAGTTCCTCGAGCTTTTCCAGGTCCCCTGTCTCTCCCCTGCCCACACACAATCTTTCAAGTATATCAAGCATGCGGCGGGTCCCTATCCTGCAGAAGGTGCATTTACCACAGGATTCTTTATGGGTAAACGAAAGGAAATACTTGGCTATATCGACCATACAGTCCGTCTCATCCAGGACGACCATGCCGCCTGAACCTATCATGGCCCCAGCCTGTGACAATGATCCAAGGTCTACAGGTATATCGGCCATGGAAGCCGGGATACAGCCTCCCGATGGACCGCCGATCTGGACTGCCTTGAATGCCAGTCCCCCGGCCACACCGCCGCCTATCTCCTCTACAATTTTCCTGATGGTGATCCCCATGGGCACCTCGATCAAACCTCCCCTGGCTACCTTTCCGGCCAGGGCAAAAACTTTTGTGCCCCTGCAATCTGTAGAACCGATAGCATTGTATTTCTCCGCCCCGTTGCGAATGATATAGGCAATCTGGGCATATGTCTCCGCATTATTCACCAGGGTGGGATGGCCCCATAATCCATGCTCAGCCGGATAAGGAGGCCTGAGCCTTGGAAATCCACGATTGCCTTCAATAGAGGAAATTAATGCCGTTTCCTCCCCGCAGACAAAAGCACCTGCCCCTTCAAACAAATGAAGGTCAATGGAGAAGCCTGACTTCATGATGTCCCCGCCCAGGTATCCCTGGTCCCTGCACACCTGGAGCGCCTGCCTGATGCGGCTGACGGCCAGTGGATATTCTGCCCGTATATAAAAATACCCCTCACTTGCGCCAACGGCAAAAGCTGCAATGAGCATTCCTTCAATGATCCTGAAGGGATATGATTCCAGCAGCATCCTGTCCATAAAGGCCCCCGGAACACCTTCATCACAATAGCAAATGATGTATTTGGTTGGATTATCCTGCCCGGCAACCCTCTCCCATTTTTCACCCGTCGGAAAACAGGCGCCTCCCCTGCCACGTATGCCGCTTGCTTTTACCGTCCTTATCAGCTCATCGGGGG
>DAOUVF010000237.1 GCA_030667765.1 Bacteroides sp. | reverse complement strand
GTTATATTTAGAACTTAGCCTTTAATTTTAATACAAATGGTGTTTCTTCTTTGACAACTAAAGTTAATCAGATAATTGAAAACATGAAAAAACCTTTATGCCATTCAAGTTGCTCGCTTGAATTCCAATAATGCTTAACTTAGATGGCAGTAAGCCCAGACTGCTGATCTTGCCCATGGGCCAAAAATTATAACCCAATGAAAACCAACAGAAGATCTTTCATCAGGAAATCTGCCGGTGCAGCCGGAGCCTTAACCCTCATTAAACTGCTGAATGATTCGGGCAATGCCTATTCCATGGCTGATATGAAGGCCAACCTGCCCGAACCATCAGGAGATGTGACAAGCGACCGGAACTTCTGGTTGTATATCAAGAACTGTTATACTTCCTCACCCAATATAATGAACCTGAACAACGGCGGGGTATGTCCACAGCCGAAAGTCGTACAGGAAGCATTTGAGAGTTATAACAGGTTCAGCAACGAGGGTCCCGCCTATTATATGTGGAATGTGGTCGGAAAGGGTCGGGAAACTGTTCGCCAGGACCTCGCCTCTATGTCGGGTTGTTCCGGTGAAGAAGTAGCCATTGTAAGGAATACTACCGAAGCTTTGGAGACAGTTATTTTCGGACTGAACCTTAATAAAGGAGATGAGGTGGTCCTGACCAAACAGGATTATCCCAACATGATCAATGCCTGGAAACAACGGGAGAAAAGGGAAGGGATAGTGCTGAAGTGGGTAGACCTGCCACAGCCCATTGAAGATGAGGATGCCATTGTCAATGCGTACCGCGAACAATTCACCAGCCGGACAAAGATCATTGAGATCATGCATATGATCAACTGGACAGGCCAGGTACTCCCGGCCAGGAAGCTGGCAGATGCAGCACATGCAGAAGGCATAGAGGTGCTGGTGGACGGGGCACATACATTTGCCCACCTTGATTTCAGTATCCCTGACCTGGATTGCGACTACTTTGGCACCAGCCTGCATAAGTGGCTTTGTTCCCCTTTTGGGACCGGAATGCTATACGTCAAAAAAGAAAAGATCAGCAAGATCTGGCCACTCACAGCTCCCGGTGACCCCGAAAGTGGTGATATCAGGAAATTCGAAGCCATGGGTACCAGGTCCTTTCCGTCGGAGCTGGCCGTCGGGACCGCCATTGAGTTCCATAAAATGATTGGAAGGGAAAGAAAGGAGGCCCGACTGCGATACCTGAAAAATTACTGGATGCAAGCGCTCCAGGATATACCTGGCATTTATTTCCATACCTCCATAAAACCTGAGTTTTCATGTGGACTGGGGAATTTTGGCATTGATGGAATGGAACCCGCAGACATACAAAGGAAACTGATGGGCGATTTCAGGATCTATACCATATCCATCAACTGGGAAAATATCCATGGTGTCAGGGTTACACCCAATGTATATATCACAACGGAGGACCTGGACAAATTTATCTCGGCAGTGAAGGAAATTGCAGCCTCAGGTTAAGCAGAAAAACCGCTGCATTCGCAGGTCAGATCTTGATGAATAGCTTTTTCCTGTACAGCCAATAGCAGAGATACCATTCCATGCCAAATACAAGCAGTGCATTGGCTATCTTCACGGTCCCCTCAGAAGACCCAAGCCAGCTTAAGAACCCCCCGGTGAATATTTCCATAAACCCATTAAACCATTGCGAGCCAACCGTATTGGCGAACATGTATATAAAAATCGGGTTCATGCCGACAACCACGAATATCAGTCCCCATTTCTGGTAACCCTTTATGTCCGAAATCCAGTAGCAGAGTGCCAGGCCAACCAAACACCATCCACCACTTGCGATCACGAATGAAGAAGTACAGATCCTTTTGATGATGGGAGTGAGTCCTGTCCAGTCCATGGAATAGCCCACTGCCAAAAAGACCACACCGGGGATGAGCAGCCGCCAGAATTTATCCATGGCTGACCTCTGGCTCTGCAATATTTTCCCGGCAAGAACTCCCCAGATGGTATGGGCGGAGGTAGGGATGGCATTGATAGCCAACCAGCCACCACCACTGAGCTTGCCCATCAGAACCATGTCCATCCATGATCCGAAATTTTCTCCCTTTACAAATGGCTTGTCAAACCCTTCAATTCCGGTATAGCGAAATAATATCTCGGTCAGCAATAGCAATCCAAAACTGATGAGCAGCTGAACCCGGAAAGGGAATTTCAATATCAGGAAGGCTACAAGGATGGTGAAAGACAGCTGGCATAAGACATTCCACAGTTCCCAGACGAGCTTTCCCCTGTAACCGCAATGCAGGAGGACTCCAAACAGCAGTAAAACCAGGCACCGTATCAATATGTGCTTAAAGGATTGCATCCAGGTCTGTCCCCTCTCCCATCTCTTTTTCAGGGAAAAAGCCATGGCCACCCCGACAATGAACATGAAGAAGGGCTGTATCAGATCCCAGAACCGCAGCCCATTCCATGGATGATGATGGAATTGCAGGATCAATCCGTGAATAATACCTTCCTGGGGACCGTAATCCAGGAGTGCACTGTAAAGATGGCTTCCTTCAATAACAAGCAGGAACATGGTGATCCCCCGGAAGAGATCCAGGGAATAGAGGCGATCATTTTTCATGAGTTGTGATGTGAATTATCAAATATAATGGATTTCAAATATTTATTTATAAATTACTTCAACGAAAGTTTATTTAAGAATGCCACACCTTTAAAGCTAATAATGATGAGATTAAAAAGTTTTTCGATGTCTGTACTGGTGGGACTGGGTATATCCGCCGGCGGATATACCCAGGGACAACCGGACTGGGAAAACCCGGAAATTTTTGAGCGCAACCAGACCAGGCCGCATACTACACTGATGCCGTTTGAGACCATTGCGCAGGCCCTGGAGAACAACAGAAAATCTTCTCCTTACCATTTCACCCTGAACGGGACATGGAAATTTCATCTGGCTGAAAACATGGAAGAAGCCCCGGGGGATTTTTTCAGCAAGGGATATGATGCGGGGGACTGGCATGATATCAGGGTGCCGTCGAACTGGCAGATGGAAGGATTTGGTCATCCCCTGTTCCGGAATATAGGGCACCCATTTCCAGACAATCCGCCGGGAGTCCCCAAAAAATTCAATCCGGTGGGATCCTATATCCGTACCTTCACCCTTCCCAAACACTGGAAGGGCCGGCAGGTATTGCTTCATTTCGAGGGGGTACATTCCGCCTCATACATCTGGATCAACGGACAGGAAGTGGGATATAACCAGGGGGGTATGGAACCGGCCGAATATGACATAACGGAATTCCTGGCAAGGGGTAAGAATACAATCGCCGTAAAGGTGCTGAGATTCAGCGATGGGTCCTACATGGAGGACCAGGATATGTGGCGGCTTTCAGGGATTTTCAGGGATGTATACCTGATGGCAACCCCGATGGTGCATGTGTGTGATTATTATATTACTACGGACCTGGATGAAGAGTACGTGGATGCTGACCTGACCGTGCAATCAAGCATTATCAACCATGGCAAACATCCATTGAACGATTACTCCCTGCGCATCCAATTGTATGATGACGGGGGCAAACCTGTTTTTCCGGAGGCACTGACCAGCAGAATAGACCCTGATCAGTCAAATCCAATTGCAGAAGATATCATTTCTGCCACTGTTGAAAATCCCAAAAAATGGTCGGCCGAATATCCCAACCTGTATACCATTATCATCGAATTACTGGATGCAGAGGGAAAAGTGACAGAGATCCTTGGCAGCCGTGTCGGTTTCAGGGAGGTGGAGGTTAAGCAGCAGGCAATCTACATCAATGGTGTCCCCGTCAAGTTCAATGGGGTGAACAGTCATATGCAGCATCCGGAGACGGGGCATATGGTGGATGTGGAGACGATGAAAAAGGACCTGGTCCTTATGAAGCGGTTCAATATTAATTGTGTCAGAACCTGTCATTACCCTCCCAATGTTGAATACATTGAACTGGCAGATGAACTGGGCATGTACATCGTGGATGAGACGGGTGATGAGGCCCATGCCTACCAGTTTATCTCTCATGATCCCCTTTGGAGGGCGCAGTACCTGGACAGGATGAAGAAACTGGTATACCGGGACCGCAACCATCCCAGCGTGGTGATCTGGAGTGCAGGCAATGAAAGCGGGTCCGGTGACAATCTCTGTGCCATCATGGATGAAGGAAAAAAAATTGATCCGAGCCGGCCGGCCTGGATGTACGGGGGAAATGATGACCGCGACCCTAAGACCAATCCCATAAAATGCGAAGATATTGTCGGTCCCCGGTATTTACAACCTTACATCCTGAAAAACCGTTTTGCCATGGTCCCGGAATCTCAGGATCCGCGGCCATCGTTCATGGATGAATATATTGCGGCCACCGGCAATAGTCTTGGTGGTCTCGAAGAATACTGGGATCTTATCTATCAATACCCCAGGCTCACCGGGGGAGCCATATGGGACTGGATCAGTCCGGGTATCACCCTGCCGGTAATCACCACACCGGATGCCTCACCAAATCATATCCAGTGTGTGCTGATGCACAAGGCCCGGCTGGTTGAAGGCAAATTCGGCAAAGCCCTCTCCCTTAGCGGACATGACGACTGGGTAGAAGTTTACCGGGATCCGGCACTCGATATTTCCAGCGATCAACTAAGCCTTTCCTTCTGGGTTTACCCGGAACCTTGGAATGGCGATGCCTACTTTTTAACCAAAAGCGATTACCAGTTTGGCATGATCCAGTCCGATGATACAAATCTTGAATTCTATGTCACCACGAACGAAAAGCATGCTGTAAAGGCTGAGGTACCGGATAACTGGCTCCATAACTGGCATCATGTAGCAGGGACCTATGACGGTGAGAAGCTTAGGATCTATGTAAACGGATCACTACTGAGAGAAGAAACCTGTACCGGAAATATCCTGGATAGTCCCTATCCGGTGAACATAGGCAAGAGTTCTGAAATCATTGACAGCCACCAGGGATATATGTGCCATGCAAAGATCGACAAAGTAAGGATCTTCGATGCTGCGCCGGGCATAGAAAAACTTCAGGAGGACCCGGTCAGCATGCAGGAAGATGCAAAACTGTGGCTGGATTTCGAAGAAACACAGGAAAGCGGTACCTACTATTCTGTTGGCATTCCCGGGAGGACATACGGACTGGTTTGGCCCGACAGGAGGGTCCAGCCCGAGCTCTGGCAACTTAAAAAAACAC
>DAOUVF010000141.1 GCA_030667765.1 Bacteroides sp. | reverse complement strand
TATAGTGGCCTCCATGGAAATTGGAATGGGGATTGATAAACCTGTTGTGAGATTTGTGATCCACTATGACATCCCAAAAAGCCTTTAAGGCTATTACCAGGAAACCGGAAGGGCCGGCAGGGACGGTGGGGAAGGTAACTGCATCGCCTTTTATAGTTACAATGACATCCAGAAACTGGAGAAATTTATGCAGGGAAAACCGGTTGCAGAGCAGGAGATCGGCAAACAACTGTTGCTGGAAACAGTTGCATATGCTGAATCATCTGTGTGCAGACCCAAATTATTGTTGAATTACTTTGGAGAAATCATGGATGGCCATTGTGACAATTGCGATAATTGCCTCCATCCTAAAGAGGAAATAGAAGGAAAAGATTTTATTGTCAAGGCTTTGCAACTAATCCTTGTGGTCAAGGAAAAATTCAAGGCATCACATATTGCCAATATCCTGGCAGGAAATGCGTCTTCCTCTGTCAAATCCTACAAACATCACAAGATCCCTGAATTTGGATCAGGCAGTGACCAGGATATCAAATTCTGGAATGCCATTCTACGCCAATCCCTGGTCTCCCAATTCCTCACCAAGGATATTGATAATTACGGCCTGTTAAAAGTAACTGCACAGGGACGTGAGTATATTGCCAATCCATTCAGCCGGATGGTAACCAGGGATCATGACTATGAGGCCGCTACAGAAGATGCTGCCATGGCACAGGGAGGGAAGACCAGCACGGTTGATGAAGAACTATTCAATATCCTGAAGGACCTGCGCAAGAAAATATCACGTGAACTGAACCTTCCGCCTTTTGTGATCTTTCAGGATCCTTCCCTGGAGGACATGGCCATACAATATCCCATCAACATGGAAGAACTACAGCATATTCAGGGTGTAGGTTCGGGCAAAGCACAGCGATATGGTCAACGGTTTGTTGCACTGATCAAGACCTATGTTGATGAAAAAGAGATCATCCGGGCGCAGGATATGGTCGTCAAATCGGTAGTAAACAAATCCGGACTCAAGGTTTATATTATCCAGAATATAGACAGGAAGGTATCTCTCGACGATATCGCCAATGCCAAAAACCTGGAAATGCCCAAACTGCTGGATGAAATAGAAGCCATTGTACACAGTGGAACAAAACTGAATATTGATTACTACATCAATGAAGTCCTCGATGAAGATCACCAGGATGAAGTTTTTGATTATTTTCGGGAAGCTGAAAGCGAATCTGTGCATGAAGCAATGGATGAACTCGGAGAAGATGAATATACAGAGGAGGATATCAGGTTGATGAGAATAAAATTCATGGCAGAACTAGGCCTTTAAACTTACCACTCTCAGGGACTGCAAATTGGAACCTATATTAAACATTCACCAGATTTCCAAGCATTACGGCCGCATCACAGCCATCCAGGACTTGTCTTTGAAAGTCGGGGCAGGTTCAGTGTTCGGCATCCTCGGTCCCAATGGAAGCGGCAAAACAACCACCCTGGCAATCATAACCGGTGTGATCTCACCGGACAACGGAACCTACCAATGGTATGGCAAATCCGCCTCGGCTGCCATCCGTAAGAAAATCGGCTCGCTGATAGAGGTGCCGAACTTCTACCCATACCTGGACCTGGCCAGGAACCTGACACTTGTTGCCCGCATAAAGGGAAAACCCGTGGAAGATATTGAACGGGTTCTCAAGCTTACCAATTTATGGTACCGGAAAAAATCAAGATTTGATACCCTTTCCCTGGGCATGAAACAAAGACTGGCTCTTTCTGCCGTCCTGCTTGGCGACCCAGATGTACTCGTTCTCGATGAACCTGCCAACGGACTTGATCCGGAAGGGATCGCCGAGGTTAGGGAAATCATCAAAGGGGAGGCAGAGAAACAAAAAACCATTATCCTGGCCAGCCATATACTGGATGAAGTTGAAAAAGTCTGTACACATGTAGCTGTACTGAAAAAAGGCAAATCCATTGCCCAGGGCCGGGTACACGAATTGCTGGCTGCAGATGATCCCGTGGTCGTTGAATGTGATGAATCCGAAAAGTTGAAGTCATCATTGATCAGAACCGGGATGAGTGCTTCCATCGAAAAAGATGGGAACAAACTGGTCATTGTACTTAAATCCGGATACGGGGCCAGGGATGTCAATGAGTTTGCCCATCAGCAGGGCATTGTCCTGACCCACCTGGAAACACGCAAGAAAAGCCTGGAATCGCAGTTCCTGGAACTGATAAAACAATAATGCCGATGAAGTCCATTATTCTCAATGAGTACACGAAAATCTGGTCTTACATGGCATTCAGGGTAATCATCCTGCTACATTTCATTTTATTTTTCCTGGTTGTACTGGTTACTTCCCGGCTGGATATAACCATCCCGGGCTTCAGCACGGATTACCTCTACCAGTTCCCCAATATCTGGGAATTTTTTCCATGGGTGGCTAGCTGGTTCAACCTGTTGCTGGCCATCCTGATCATTCTCATGACGGGTAACGAGTATACATTCCGCACCTTCAGGCAACATGTCATTGACGGACTCAGCCGTTTTGATTTACTGACAGGGAAAGTATTTTTAATCATTGCCATAGCCGTCTACAGTATGCTGATGGTCCTGCTCTTTTCTCTCTTATTCGGGTTTGTTTTCACGAGGGACATGACAGCCGGATTGTTTGTCAAGAAAACCTATATATTGCTGGTTTACTTTGTCCAGGCAGTGGCCTATATGTCAACCGGTTTCCTGCTGGCCATTCTCTTCCGGAATACTGCACTGGCCATTGTCCTGTTCATCCTGTACCGGCTGATCATCGAACCTGTCTTCAGGTTATTCTTCCCGCCCGAAGCAAGGTTGTATTTTCCCATGAAGGTTATTTCCAACCTTACCCCAATGCCTGAATTTTTATCCATCTCCTCGGGCAACAAAGCGGATCCGGGCAATGTTGACACTCTGAACCTGCGTGAAATGGGCATCCTGGCGGAAGATCTGCCTGTGTACCTGAACCTGCTTCTGGCACTTGGCTACACGGCCCTTTTCATAGGCCTGGCATGGCTCCTTCTGCGGAGGCGAAATCTGTAATTATTTCCTTCTTACATCCAGCGCATCACGCAACCCGTTCCCTACCATGGTAAAAGAAAGCACCATGAGCATAATGGCAAGTCCGGGTAGAAAAGCCAGGTATGCCTTATTCACAATGATAAACCCGTAATGGTCCTTGATCATGGTTCCCCAGGATGGTATTGGTGGCTGGACTCCAATCCCCAGGAAACTGAGTCCCGCTTCCATCAGGATGGCCGAGGCAAAATTGGCAGCAGAAATAATGATCACGGGAGTAATGACATTTGGCAATACATGTCTGAAAATAATCCGTACTGAGGAATATCCAAGTGATTTTGCAGCCTGTATGAATTCCTTTTCACGGATTCCCAGTACCTGTCCCCTTACCACCCTTGCTACCTCAACCCACATGGTAAGTCCCACTGCCACAAATACCTGCCAGAATCCCTTCCCCAGGGCAAGTGTAATGGCGATGACCAGCAAGAGGGTAGGAATGGACCAGACCACATTGATGAACCACATGATGATATCATCTGTCCGTCCGCGAAAATAACCAGCGACACTTCCCAGGATCAACCCTATAAGCAGGGAGATACTGACGGATATAAACCCTACCGAGAGGGAAACACGGGTGCCCAGCAGCAGGCGGCTATAAAAATCCCTGCCAAAGCGGTCCGTTCCCAGGAAAAAACGCCTGTTAATGATATGTTCCCCCCTGACGGATTGTTGCAGGTCCACAATACTGATCTGGTGTAATAACCCGTAGATATCTGTGAATGCCACTATGCCGTCTTTTATCCCTGCCTGCTTGTTACCGGGATCGAGTGGATAGATCACATCTGCCAGTTGGAAAGAACGCCTAAAATTATGAGCTGATAGATCCTCACTGAAGTCAATTATTAACACAGAATCCTCGATCATCGATAAGTCATTGAAGGGGATGAACCGGAACCGGTTCTTTTGCCCAAATAACATCCTTTTGAACAGTCCCCGGCTTTCCACATCCTCATTCTTGCAAACCTTTAACATCTGAACCTTGAATCCGGGTTTGCGTGCGGCTATTTCTATATGCTGCTGGTTGGCATCCGGACTCTTATCAGGAATGATCAAATATCCCAAGATGGCCGCCAGTAATGTAATCAGAATAATGATCATGCCGGACAGGGCAAGCGGATTCCTGAGTAATCTGTTCCATGCACTGAAGGAGGTGGTATTTGGCATTTCAGGGCTGAATGTTTCGTCCTTTCCAGGTGTAAGGAATTAATTGACCGGCTATCCCTACAATGCTAACATACATAAAATATATCAGTTCGTGCGGTAAAACCAAAAGCAACAGTTTCCTTTTACCAAAATACTTCAATACTTTATCCATGAATATCAGGTCGATCGTACCTTTGACCATAAATAGCATCACGAACAAAGTGATCCACCGGGCAGAAAAAAAACATAATACAGTCATCAGGAGCATGCAGGCATTGGTCAGGAAAACCAGCAGGGCAGTACTGTTTAAATGAAAATCACGGTAAAACCTGCTTTTGGATACCCATCTGAATCTCTGCATCATAAATGTATACAGGTTATTGCATGGAAGGGTCCGGATAATTGCCCCGGGTGAAGTTATATATCGTATGCACCCGGGATGCATTTTTTTTAACCAGAGCATTAGAAACATGTCATCCCCGCTTGCAGATCCAGATTCCCCGGTTTTCAGATACCGACAGAAATCTTCTTTGATATAAGCCAGGTTGGCAGCATTGCACATAATGGGACTGCTCAATCCGGCTGCACCGGCACTGACCCCTATAAGGCTGAGGAATTCGAGTGATTGAATGGCCCTGAACCAACCGCTGTCCGGATCGAGTATCACCGGTCCCGCTACCATCCTGATACCAGGTTCCCCGAAGGCTGCCATGATGTGACTCAGCCATTCCGATGGAGCCCGGCAGTCTCCGTCCGTTGAGATGATGACTTTATGTATTGCCTTTGATACCCCTTTTTTGATGGCTGATTTTTTTCCGTATTCTCCTGCTTCAAGTTCAATCAGCCGTATGTTTGCAAATCTGGAGGTATAGGAATTCACGACCCCTGCCGTATGATCTGTTGAATGATCATTTACAATAATGATCTCATATTGGTCTTCAGGATAGCGTTGTTTTCGCAGATCCTCGAGCAAGGATCCTATCTGCCTTGCTTCATTCCTGACCGGTACGATAATCGATGCTTTTCCATCAGATGCTGTACCCTTATTAACATCTAACCGGGTTGTTTTTATCCATCCATGCAGGTAGGAAAGTATCCGGATAGCGTAGGCACTGAAAATAGGAATCGATATGATCCAGGCCCAATCCATGAAAGGTCAGGCTTTCTGCATGAACTTGTCTACTTCAGACATAAATATATTCAGACTGATGGGTTTGGTCATGAATCCCTGGCATCCAGCCTCATCAGCCCTGTTTTTTTCTTCATTCATGGAATTGGCCGTTTGAACAATGATGGGAATATCAGGCTGGCTCTGCTTAATAAGTTTAATGGCTTCAAATCCGTTCATTTCCGGTAATTGAACATCCATTAAAACAAGGTCAATATTCGGTTGCTCCTCACAAAACCTCACTGCATCCATCCCGGTAACAGCATGCAACAGGTTCACTCCTGTTCTCTTGAGAACCACTTCAAGCAACTGATAATTTATATGATCGTCCTCAACGATCAGGATCGTCTTGTCTTCCCAATTCCTGTCACTGGCTTTAAGTCCCTGACTGGCAGGTTTATCAACAGTCTTTCCTGATTGATTCACATCCGGAATGGTAAAATAGAATTTTGCCCCTCTGTTTGGTGAAGAATCAACCCAAATCTTTCCCCCCAGTAAATCAACGAAACCCTTACAAATTGACAGCCCGAGTCCGGATCCACCAAAATGCCTGGACAGTGAATCATCCGCCTGTACGAACCTCTCAAATATGCGTTTTTGTTTCTCAGGGCTTATGCCGATGCCGGTATCGGAAACGTAAAATAACAGGGATTGGTCTTGATGTAGCTGGTACCCGAACTCAATCCTACCGGTATCGGTAAATTTTAATGCGTTGCTCAGGAGATTAACAAGGACCTGTCTGAGTTTAAGGCGGTCGGTATTAATTATTGAAGATGCATCATCCAGGGCAACCTTGTAGCATAATTCAAGGACTTTCTTTCCCATCACTTCGAGCTCTGTAGAGAAAAACCCGTGTAACTCCTTGATCAGTTCATTCAATTGAAAATTTTCCTTGCTGGCCACTACCTGATGTGCTTCTATCCTGGAAACATCCATGATATCATCCAGCAGGCTGATAAGCACATTGCCACTGCTGAGGATCAGGTTTACATATTCCTGCTGTGTCTCACTGTTAACGTCAGGATTTGCAAGCAGGTGTGCCAGTCCCATGATACCATTCATGGGTGTACGGACCTCATGTGACATATTGGCAAGGAAGGCGGATTTTAATTTATCAGACTCCTCAGCCTCCTTTTTAGCCTTCCTTAATTCTGCTTCCATATGCTGCCTGTAGAGGGCAATGGAACACTGAAATATAAACCCTTCGATGACCTTTGGATCCTCCAGCCTGCTATCTCCCTTGGTAATGATCGTGGCTGTACCGTATAATTCCCCACCCCGTTCAAAGGTAATGCCATAAGTTTCATTGGCCTGGATCAGTGTTTCAAGTGTGCTGGCTACCGGCTTCGGTATGTTTCCATCAGATGACTCATGAAGGCCGCCCCTGAACTGATATAACTTGTTGGCGGACTTGAACATCTTCTGCATGGTATCTTCGGTCAGGATTACAGTCTGTTGCAGCGGCTGCCTGCCCAGCACCGCAACAATTTTATCCACGATGCCTTCCCCTCCACCAATATACCTGACCTGCAGTTCCATGGCAGCCTCATCGAATGAATTGACGATCACTATGGCATCATCGATCAGCATAACAAGTTTATTCCCGATATATTCAAAGATGTCTGACTGATCAGTCTGTCCCAGAAAATCGAGGGCTGTATTGGCCAGAAATTCAAGTTGTTCCTGATATTTTGCAGCTTCACCCGCACTAAGGATCTTCCCCTCTAATGCAGCAATTTTTGCTTGTAATTCCTCTATTTTTTGATCTGCATCCATACTCAGTTTTAAATGCCGGTCTGACTTATCCCAGTAACATTCCAATCATGGTGGCCGACAATAGTGATGCCAAAGTACCAGCCAGGAGGGCTCGCATACCGAATTGAGAAAGAAGTACACGCTGTCCCGGTGCCAGGGAACCAATCCCTCCGATCTGAATCCCTATAGATGCAAAATTAGCAAATCCACACAATATGTAAGTGGCCATGATGATGGATTTAGATTCCGCAAAGCTTCCTGCCGCTTTCAGGTCGGCCAGGCTCATGTATCCGATGAATTCTGTTAGGAT
>DAOUVF010000062.1 GCA_030667765.1 Bacteroides sp. | reverse complement strand
CGAAAGCCTGAAATCCTCATCGGAGGAAAGGAATTGATGATGGTACATATCCGCAGGTTCATTCCCTCCTTGTTTTACAGATTAGCCAGGAAAGTCAAACCAGAATGATGCAGAATTTTATTATTTTTAAATCAAACCAATCATAAGTCCCATGGAAAGAAGAAAATTCATTAAGAAATCAAGTGTAATAACGGCCGGAGCCACTATCCTTCCCTTAATACCGGGTACTGCACAGGCTGCCTCCAGAATAATCGGGGCCAACGAAAAAGTGACCGTTGGCGTGATCGGTGTAAATGGTATGGGCATGTCCGATCTAAGGACGTTCCTGAAGCAGGATGGGGTTGAATGTGCTGCCCTGTGTGATGTAGACCGGAATGTGCTTGAAAAAAGAGCCACCGAAACAACCGAACTGCAGGGAAAGAAGCCGGACCTGTTTGGAGATTACAGGAAATTGATAGAACGCAAGGATATTGATGTCGTGATCATTGGTACACCGGACCACTGGCATTGTTTGCCCATGGTGGAAGCCTGTGAAGCAGGAAAGGATGTATATGTCGAGAAACCCATTGCCAATACCATACAGGAATGTAATATCATGGTCAAGGCAGCCCGCAAATATGACAGGGTTATTCAGGTGGGCCAGTGGCAACGCAGCGATCCGCACTGGCAGAATGCAGTTGATTTTGTCCGTACAGGAAAACTGGGCAAGATCAGAACGGTTAAGGTCTGGGCCTACCAGGGATGGATGGGAGTGAACCTGCCTGTTCTCCCGGATGGGCCCGCACCTGACGGAGTGGATTATGATTTCTGGCTGGGACCGGCGCCCAAACGGGAGTTTAACAAGCATCGTTTCCACTTTTCTTTCAGGTGGTACTGGGATTATGCCGGGGGACTCATGACAGATTGGGGGGTTCATTTGCTGGACTATGCCCTGTACGGGATGAATGAATATGTGCCGAATTCCGTGATGTCATCCGGAGGAAAGTATGCTTACCCGGACGATGCCAAGGAGACACCGGATACCCAGTACGCCATATATGAATTCGATGATTTCGGACTGGTATGGGAATCTGCCGTAGGAATATCTGGTGGATCATACGGCCGGGATCACGGGGTTGCCTACATTGGAGAAAACGGGACCCTTGTCGTGGATCGCCAGGGCTGGGAGGTGATTCCTGACAGTACAAAAGATGAACTTCGTATGGAGGGCGTACCATTGACAACCCGGGTTGGGGGTAGTGGACTAGACCTTCATGTTCAGAATTTCCTTGAATGCATAAAAACGAGGGAAAAGCCGAAGGCAGATATTGAAATTGGCGCCCATATTGCCAGGTTTGCACACCTGGGTAACATTGCCTATAAAACCGGGAGTAAGTTATACTGGGATGGAGAGAAGGGTAAATTCACCGATGATGACAAAGCCAATGAAATGGTGAAGGCGAAATATCGTGCACCCTGGAAATTACCTTCGGTTTGAAAAGCATTATTTAAGAATTCCCTTTTCCCATTTTTCAACACCTTCGGGCTTGCCGCCCTGAAGAAGTGTAACAAAGGCGAGCATGGCTTTCCTGGCATCACCGACGGGGTAATAGAATCCTTCCCAGTTATCGCTGTCCTCTCCATCATGGTTTGGAATGATATGATCAAATTGCCAGGCCATTTTCATCTCGCGGTAGGCACTCGAGGCCCTTGTCTCAATATCGTCCAGGTCAGCCATCGATAATTCCACCTTTTGCCTGGTCTTCCTGCGAAGCTGCTTCCTGCGCATGATCTCCGTGATAAAATCCGGCAGCCTGACATTTCTCTGGGGATGTTTAAAATACTTTATCTCCTCTTTTGAAAGAGGGGATAAAAACACACTCAGCTTTGGATATTCTTTTAGCTGTGGATGTGTAGTGAGGATCTCGGCTACGTATGGATTCCCTTCGAAAAACACATTGTTTTCTTTAAGCATGCCAGACAGTTCCTTCAGATTAAGGGCCTGCAGGTCACCTCTCACGCCCATCACGATATAATTCCCATCGAGACGGAATGCCTCAATATCTTCCTTTTTCCGGAAATAATAATCGACACCTTCCATTTCGTTTGGTCTGGGAGAGCGATCATTGAATAGTATCAGTTTTTGCATGTTCTCCCGGATGCCTGGATAAAAACGTTTGAGGGCTCTGTCCAGTGGACTTTTACCTATGCAGGAGGGTCCGGTAAGGATAATCAGTCTGTGCATTAGAATGTTTTTTTCGCCGTCTAAATATTAAAAAAATACTTAACTCCACCAATTATTATGTACTATATTTAAGACTTAAAATGATACCATCATGTTAAGAATATATCTCATACTGGCAGCCTCCCTTATTTGTGCTGTAAGCAATGCCCAGTCAGTGGAACGGATTGATGACAAAATCGCCGGGAATCTGGAAGAGCACGAAATGATTTACAAACATTTCCATCAGTATCCGGAACTATCCTTCATGGAATTTAAGACATCCGAAAAATTATCTGATGAATTGGAAAAGCTTGGTTATAAAATAACACGGAATGTAGGCGGCAATGGTTTTGTGGGTTTAATGCAAAATGGACAGGGACCCGTAATTATGATCCGTACTGATCTGGATGCTCTGCCCCTGGAAGAAAAAACCGGACTTCCCTTTGCAAGTAAAGTGATTATGCCTGATGCAGATGGAACAGAGATGCAGGTTATGCATGCCTGTGGACACGACATGCATATGACTGTGTGGCTGGGGACAGCTAAGATCCTTGCAGCATTAAAGGAAGATTGGAAGGGGACCCTGATGATGATAGCGCAACAGGCAGAAGAGAAGAGTGGCGGGGCCGATGCCATGATCGCTGATGGACTGTTTACCAGGTTTCCCCTGCCTGATTATGCGATGGCTTACCATGTGAGTGCTGAATTGCCGGCAGGCACCATAGGATACAGGCCTGGCCCATTCCTGGCGGGGGTAAGTTCTGTCGACATTACCGTACATGGTATCGGGGGACACGGAGCCATGCCACATCGGGCTGTAGATCCGGTTGTGCTGGCCTCCCGGATGGTACTGGCTTTTCAAACCATCCCCAGCAGGGAAATAAATCCCCTGAAACCTGCTGTAGTAACGGTGGGTTCCATTCATGGCGGGACGGTACATAATATCATACCCGATGAAGTAAAGATGCAGCTTACCGTCAGGTATTATGATGATGAAACATATGAACATATCATCTCCGGTCTCAAACGAATAAGCAATGGTATTGCTGAATCAGCAGGATTACCGGAAGACCTGTACCCGGAAGTTACTCCTTTGGGACAAACACCTCCGGTTGTCAATGATGAGAAACTCACAAATGATGCTGTTACTTCCTTCAGATCCATTCTTGGATCTGAGAATGTAATCGAAGTGGAACCCGTAACTGCAGGAGAGGACTTCGCCAGGTATGGGAGGACCGATGAAAAAGTGCCCATAGCCATGTTCTGGCTGGGAACGGTAAGTGAGGAGAAATTCAATGCCCATCTTGATCAGGAGATCCCTCTGCCTGGCTTGCATAACCCGGAGTTTTACCCTGATTTTTCACCGACTTATAAGACCGGTGTGCGTGCTATGGCCAAAGCGGCTATTGATCTGTTCAACCAGTAGGATCCATCCTCGTCCGTAGATTTTTCACCCGATCAGGAAATATCCTTATGATTTCAGACAGACGGGGCTCGACATAATAAGGATGTTTTATTGCGAAAAGCCAGATAACCCGGGATGCTCTCATCGAAAGGGGATAGGTGTCTTCAAGCATGATCTCCCACACAGTCTCGAAAACCTCCGTATCCTCTTCGATCTTGTCTACGAGGATATCGGCATTGAGCCTGGAACTGTCGATCTTAAGAAATTCCCTTATATCCATTTTGATTCCCGGATACCCATCTAATTGATTTGCCAGGTCTGGATTTCAAATGTAATTTCATAATCATCAGGAATCTTCGGGATCACTGCATGGTAATCCACCAGCATACTCGTATCTTTTTGTTCGGAATCATAACTGATCCTGAAAGTCACTGTCATGGTTTCACAATCCCTGATTACAGCCTGGCTCCTGTAAGCCAGGTCCTTATCTGATTCATAACTACCCAGCAGCAGGGTGTATTTTTCAAAATCTATATCCGGGAGGGAGGTGCATTCGACAAGTGATTCGAGTCCCGCTTGATTGTCAATCACATAGTTAAGACCCTTGCTCTGCTCATCTATAATGATACCGCAGTCAATTCCCCCGAAAACCTCAAATGTCTGGTAGGAGATGGTGATCTTTCCGGTGCATTCATCCTTTTTACAGGATTCTGCCAGTACTGCCAGCAGAACAAAGATGGTTATACTTAAAAAAAACTTTTTCATGATTATTTTACATGTTGATATATATTACTGAACAACAATAATTAAGAATTGTTATACATGAAAATGAAATTTCATTAGCTTAGAATCGTTTTAAATAATATGAAGTAGCCTTCAAATTAATAGTAATCCGGGCCGATCAGGAATTTACCCACCCAGATCAAAACGATCAGGACAATGAGCAGGTACAACAAACGCTGGCTGATAAGGGCCTGGCTTCCCATGATCAATGATTTAAGCCCGATGAAAACCAGCAGGAGCTGAAAGGCAATCCAGATGAGCCATCCCGGATTGTGAAGGAAGGCATGGTAAAGATCCTTCTGGAAAGCATAAATGATGGCTGTTGAATAGCCGCAACTGGGACAGGGCAGTCCGGTGACCTCCTTAAAAATACAGTCAAAATGTATGGTCCCCTGCTGGCTCAGAAAAGGGTAGACCAAGGTTCCAAGGCAGGTTGCCAGGATCAGTGCATTGATCAGGTAACCGGAAAATGTAAGTCGCCCATTTTGCTCAATGGCCAGCTGTTTAGCCAAGCCTGCTCCCACAATTGGCGCATTTACGGATCTCTTCCTTGGTCCCTTCTGTTACAAAAGGGATCCAGCAAAGCGGCAGGCAGAATATCACCAGTAATACAAAGACGACCCAGCCTGTTTCAGACATCTTTTTCTCAACGATGGGCATACCCACATGATCGCAGAAAGGACATTTTAAAGCCATATGCATATAAATGTGTGGTTATTGGTTGGTTTTCCTCCTAAAAGTATGAAATTTCCAGATCAGCTTTACAGGGGAAGATTATAAACAAACCTGAGCAGGGCAATGGGACCTGGATTGAAATTTACGTTTTTCGCTACCCTGTTGTCCCCGAATTTAATGATGGTGATCCGGAAGTCCGCTTTCTGGTCAGCATCATATTGATAATAAGACCTGCCAAGTGAGTATCCCAGCCTTCCTTCCAGGTGAAAATTCCCGGCCACCCTGACACGTCCGAACAGGCAGAGATCAATGCTGGTGCGCTCCATGTAATCACCCTGGTAATCCGGATGTCCAAGTTTGTATGATGTAACAAGGCCAAAATGGCTGATCCCTGCAGAAATGTTATCATTGACCTGGTATTTGATTTTCCCCGAAATGGGCCACATACCCACGAGGCTCCATTTTGATGATATTTGCCAGTCGGTATATACTATGGGCACCAGATAGGGCCCACCCAGTTCATCGTGTAACATGGCACCGAAGCGCATCATCAGGCGATCATGGAAGCGCTTCTCATACAGGGCAACACCCCCGAATTGAAAATGTCCGCCATCCACATTGTTGAAATCTGTCATGAAACGGGGGGCTATTAATAATTGCATGCCTCTGCCATTGCTGAATTTCTTATATAAACCGGTCTGGAGGATAAACCCTGAGATCATGATGGGATTAGCAATATCTGCAGGCATGGTATTGTCATTATTTACCCAGAATGTGGTGTTTGTGAGTTGACTGTACCATATGGTCGATTCAGAAAATGGTATGGGGAATTGCACATTGACCAGCATACCGGTTTCCGTTGCTTTCCCGCTATAGGTTGATTCATATTCCTGAGGGAAGCCGTATCGGCCTGAGATGGTAAGCAGGTCAAGGCTGGACTGGGCGGATATATAAAAAGATGTACATATTCCCAAGATGAAAAAGGATAAGAGTTTCATGATTAGTTATCTGGTTACGAGAATGAATATACAGATAATATCGTTTATTTCAATAAACACACATTTCTTATATTTGCTGATTCAAACTAAAGAGGAAGAAGATGGTTGCAAAAGAACTTGGATTTACGACAAAAATGCTGACAACGCCTTATGTAAAACAGGATCCATACAATTCCCTGCATATGCCTGTTTATGAAACCGGTGCCTTTGAATTTGAATCTGCAGAGGATATTGCCGCTGCGTTCCAGGATAAGCAACCCGCACATGCTTATTCCCGGTCCACCAATCCTTCTGTGGAATACCTTGAAAAAAAGATCGTTGCAGCCACCGGAGGCAGGGCTGCACTGGCCATGGCCTCAGGTATGGCAGCTATCAGCAGTACCATACTGGCTCTCGTCAGACCCGGGGAAAATATCCTGGTTTCACCGCATTTGTTCGGCCACACCTATGGTTTGTTCCATAAAACCTTAAAGAATCTTTGCATTGAGGCCAGGTTTTGTGACCTGCTTGATTATGAGAACCTCGAGAAGAACATTGATGAAAATACCCGGCTTTTGTTTTTCGAAACAGTTACCAATCCACAGTTGGAGGTGGTTAACATCAGGAAGCTGGTTAAAATTGCGAAAAAGAATAATATCATTGTCGTAGCTGACAGTACAATTACCCCCATCAATGTATTTAATGCAAAAGCATTCAATATTGATATAGAGATCATGTCCAGTACCAAATTCATTTCAGGGGGTGGCACATCTGTTGGAGGGATTGTAGTCGATACAGGTGTAAATGATTGGAGTGGCCTTCGCTTCCTTTCAACATTCCATGAAAAGAAGGGTGACATGGCATTGATTGCCAAGCTCCGCAAAGAGATATTCCGCCATTTCGGTCCCACACTCTCTCCCAGGGCTGCCCAGTTGCAGAGTATGGGACTGGATATTCTTGAGCTCAGGGTCGAACGGTCGTTTGAAAATTGCCTTAGGCTGTCAGAGCATTTCAGCGACCATCCCAGTATTAAGAAGCTTACCTATCCCGGCCTGGCAAGTTCTGAATACTACAGGTTGAGCAAAGAGCAGTTCAATGGTGTTCCAGGGACCATCATGACTTTTGACCTTTCTACCGAGGATGATTGTTTTTCTTTCATGAATAAGCTGAAGGTCATTCGCAGGGCCACCAACATGAATGATAACAAAAGCCTGATAATCCATCCCTGGTCAACGATCTATTCAGAATACCCTGAATCACTGAGGCTTGAAATGGATGTTCATGATACCTTGCTTAGATTATCAGTTGGTATTGAAGATATAGACGACCTGATCGATGATATTGAGCAGGCCTTAACCTGATACCGGAAAATTATTAATAAATTCTATTTTAACAATGAAGCAAACCTTCAATGGCAGATCGCTGATTGTATCTGCCCTGGTGGCATTCCTATGGCTGCCACTGGCCATTGGCCAGCAACTGGATGTTGACAAACTGAAAGAAATGAAAGCCCGGAGTATCGGTCCCGCAGGTATGAGTGGCCGGGTTACTGCCGTAGATGCAGTAGTCAGTAATCCTGATATCATATATATTGGCACTGCTTCCGGAGGAGTCTGGAAATCAGAGAGCGGTGGGATATCCTGGGAACCTGTTTTCGATAAAGAAAAATTGATTAATATTGGCGCCCTGGCCATCACGCAATCCAATCCGGATGTGATCTGGGTCGGGACCGGTGAAGGAAATCCAAGAAATTCCTTGAACCTGGGAGCCGGGATCTACAAATCCCTGGACGGGGGGAATTCCTGGGAAATTATGGGACTGGAAAACACCCGGAATATACACCGGATCATTATCGACCCGCGGGATGAAAATACAGTATATGTTGGGGCCATAGGGAATCCCTGGTGGGAACATCCCGAAAGAGGCGTTTTCAAAACGACCGATGGCGGGAAGACCTGGGAAAAGATCCTTTTTGTGGATGAGAAGACAGGAGCGGCGGACCTGGTTATGGACCCGCAGAATCCGAATAAACTGATGGCTGCTATGTGGGAGCACAGGCGCTGGCCCTGGTTTTTTAAATCCGGTGGACCCGGATCCGGATTGTATGTCACTATTGACGGGGGGAAGACCTGGAATAAACGGACAGACAAAGACGGTTTGCCCGAAGGTGAGCTTGGCCGCATGGGACTTGCCATTGCACCGAGTAATCCGAGAATTGTTTATGCACTGGTTGAGTCGAAGAAAAATGCCTTGTATCGTTCTGTTGACGGGGGTCAGAAATGGAAGAAAGTCAGCGATAAGAATGATATAGGGAACAGGCCATTCTATTATTTTGAACTATATGTCGATCCCAAAAATGAGAATCGGCTCTATACCCTGTACAGCAGGATTGGTATGAGTGAGGACGGAGGGAAATCTTTCCGGGAAATAGCCGGCAATATACACTCCGATCACCATGCATTCTGGATACATCCTGAAGATCCCAACCTGATCATTGAGGGCAATGATGGAGGAATGGCCATATCAAGGAACAGGGGAAAGACATGGCATTTCATGGAAAACATTCCCCTTGGCCAGTGGTATCATATCCGTGTGGACAATGCAATGCCTTATAATGTTTATGGCGGGCTCCAGGACAATGGTTCATGGAGAGGACCGGCATATGTGTGGAGAAGCGGTGGGATCCGCAATGAATACTGGCAGGAAGTTATGTTTGGCGATGGTTTTGATGTAATGCCCGATCCGGATGATGCCAGGTATGGTTATGCCATGTCCCAGGGTGGGAATGTAGGCAGATACGATTATGAGACAGGAGCAAGCTACAGTGTCAAACCTACTGCACCGGATCTGGATACCAAGTTGCGTTTCCACTGGAACGCTGCCATTGAACAGGATCCCTACGATAATTCAACAATATATTTCGGCAGCCAGTTACTGCATAAAAGTGCCGACAAGGGACTCACCTGGGAAATTATTTCGCCTGACCTTACCACCAATGACCCGGAGAAACAGACCTATGGAAAGAGTGGCGGACTCACCCTCGATGTCACCGGGGCGGAAAACCATACGACCATTTTGGCCATTGCCGTCAGCCCGATCGAGAAAGGGGTGATCTGGGTCGGGACGGATGACGGGAATGTGCAGTTGACCAGGGACGGTGGTGAGAACTGGACAACTGTATCTTCCAACCTTCCGGGCTTGCCGGCCGGCTGCTGGATCCCGCAGGTCCGGGCGTCTGTCTACAGTGCCGGGGAGGCATGGGTTGTTGCCAATAATTACCGGATGGGAGATTTTAACCCGTATGCATACCATACCAGGGATTTTGGAGCCAGCTGGGAAAGCATTGCAGATGGGGGTGATGTGAATGGTTATGCCCTGTCTGTCCTCCAGGACCCGGTGGAACCAAAACTTGTTTTCCTCGGTACAGAACATGGATTATGGGTAAGTATCGATAATGCGGGAACCTGGACCCAATGGAAACATGGATATCCCTCGGTTTCAACGATGGATATGGTAATCCAGGAAAGAGAAGCAGATCTGGTACTCGGAACCTTTGGCAGGGCAGTATTTGTCCTGGACGATATTCGTCCCCTGAGGGAAATTGCCAGTACCGGCGGTGAGGTACTTCAACAAAAATTCAAGGTGTTTGATCCCCCGGAGGCCATTATGATAAGAAATATGCAACAACCGGCTGGTAATCATTTCCCCGGGGATGCAACTTATGAGGGAGAAAATAAAATATCAGGTGGGATCCTTACATACTACCTGGAAGAACAGGAAAAAAAGGATGTAGAAAAAGCCAATCAACAACCTCAATATGATAGTGTTAAGCTAAAGGTATATGATGGGGATGAATTGATAAGGACCCTCGTTTACAAAGCCGAACCTGGATTAAACAAAGTCACCTGGAAATTGCGCAAGAAAGGTGTCAGATATCCCAATCCATGGGCTGCCAGGTATGGGAGACGAGCTGGTTCACGTAGCGGAGAACCTGCAGGTTATATCGTCATGCCGGGAGAATACAAGGTCGTGATGAGCTGCGGCGATCAGCAAGATTCAACCATGATCAGGGTAAGCTTTGATCCGCGCATAGAGGTGGACCTTAAAGCACTCGAAGCTAATGAGAAAATGTATAATGAACTTAGCAGGAAAGCTGTGGCATTAAGTAAGGCCACTTCAAGACTGACAGAATCCAAGACTGTTCTCACCAGGATCTCCGGCCAGGTAAAAGGCAAAAAAGATCCGAAGCTGAAAGAGGTGGCTAAACAAACCAAGGCGGTCCAGGATTCCCTGAATATTATATGGGAATATATCAATGGAAAGGTAGAAAAGCAGCAGGGAATTTCCGGTTTCGACCAGCCAACCGCTGCCATCAAGCTTTTTGAAGCATCGAGGTATATTCAGTCCAGGCCTGCAGGTCCGACTTTAACAGAAGAAAGGCTAATGGATCAGG
>DAOUVF010000268.1 GCA_030667765.1 Bacteroides sp. | reverse complement strand
TTGAAGGCCAGCCTGTCAATGGAATATATGATTATATGTACCGGCTTAAAAGTGTCAAAAGGGACAGATCATAGTAGTAACCGTAAGGAGGGATGAAAGTGAACTGGATCTGCTGGTCCAGCTATAATTATTTTGGAAAAAGATGAAGAAACAAACGATATTTTGGATCCTGGCAGTTGTGATAACCATAAGCACTGTCATTTATCAGCGAAAAACGGGGCCCACCTACCCCATAAACCGCACCGTTGAGATAGCAGGTGCAGATATAGAGGTAAGCTTTCCCAGGAGCCATGGCGGGAGCACTGACAGGGAAATCAAAATCCCGGTTACCGGGGATGATATCGAGGGACTGATCATCTATAAAAGATTTAAAACAGCTGATCCTCACGACACCGTCAGGATGGTGATCCAGGGACAGGACCTGATAGGATACCTGCCCCTCCAGCCGCCGGCCGGCAAGCTGGAATACACGATTGTCCTCATGAAGAATAACAGGTCTTACATTGTCAATGAGGTGCCGGTAGTTATCCGCTTTAAGGGAAGTGTGCCGGCATTTGTACTGATACCGCATATCCTGTTTATTTTTACAGCCCAGTTGTTATCACTTGTAGCGGGACTCTTTGCTGTTTACCGTCTTCACAGGTACAAATTATACGGGATACTGACCATCATTTTCCTGTTTGTCGGTGGCTTTGTACTGGGGCCCGTCATCCAGAAATATGCCTTCGGTGCTTACTGGACCGGTTTCCCGTTCGGGCAGGATATGACAGACAACAAGGTGCTGGTTGCCGTGTTATTCTGGATCCTGGCTGTAGTGATGAACATTCGCAAAGAGAGGCCGGCGTACGCATGGATTGCTGCCCTTGTTTTTTTCCTGGTAAACATGATCCCCCACAGCATGTTCGGGTCGGAACTTGACTATGAAACAGGCGTGGTCAACACCGGGATGATAATGCTCTTCTAAGCATCCGGGGGTAAATACCGGATGATGCTGCCTTTTTTTTTTCGTAATTTGCAGCGGAAAGAATCTAATACTCGTCTTTATATCAGAATTGGATGGCAAAAGAGCCAGCGTATCCCAATATTCATCAGGATTTAATAGACAGATGCAGGGACAGTGACCGGGGCGCTCAGTTTGAGATCTACGGTTTGTACTACAAGGCCATGTATAATACAAGTCTCAGGATCTTGAAAGATCCGGGTGAAGCGGAGGATATCATGCAGGAATCTTTTTTGTCAGCCTTTGATAAGATTGAAACGTACAGCGGTACGGTGAGTTTCGGGGCCTGGTTAAAAAAAATTGTGATCAACAGGTCCTTCGACAGCCTGAAAAAACGCAGACTGTCTTTTGAAATACTGGATGAAGGAGTTATTCCGGAGCGGGATGAGGGTAGTGACGATGATGACATCAGTGACAGGATAGAAGAGATCAGGAAAGCCATCATGAGACTGCCGGACGGATTCAGGGTGGTGCTGACCCTTTATTTGTTTGAAGGATATGACCATGAGGAGATCGGACAGATCCTGGATATCAACCCTTCCACATCCAGATCACAATTCACAAGAGCAAGGAAAAAACTGGAAGAAATGTTAAAAAATAGAAAAAATGAATAAGCTCGAGAAGCAAATACAGGCCATGCGGCAGAAATTTGACAGCGAGGAGCCATCTTCCGGTCACATGGAGAGGTTTGAGCAAAAATTGCACAGGCAGTTCAGGTCCCTCTTCTCGCGCATTCCATACGCCCTGAAAGCAGCTGTCGTTTTACTTTTGGTCGCCCTGTCCAGCATTCTCATTTATGAACAGGCCCGAATTTACTATTCTAACCAGCGGGTATTATCCCTCCAGGACATATCCTATGAGTTCGGTGAAGCTGAATTCTACTATACCTCTTTGATAAACAATAAATATCAGGAGATCAACAGGCTTAACATTAATGATCCGAAACAGAAGGAAATGCTGATGGTTGAACTGGATGAAATGGACAAATTATTCCATTCTCTTCAGAAAGACTTCCAGGTCAACCCTACAGACAGACGTGTCATCAATGCAATGATCTCACATTACCAGCTCAAGCTGGAAGTTATGAGCCAGATTATAAGTCACCTGGAAGAAGTAAACCAGGTAAATAATAAATATGAAAATCATGAAAGCAAAGAAATTTAACATCCTGCTGCTTGGCGTTTTTCTGGGTTTAACACCGGTCTTTACCAGCGCCCAGAATCAAGTAACAAAGGAGTATCACGAGGAGTATGGAACAGCGGATTATTCGAAACTGATCCTGCATAATAAATATGGCAATGTTGATATCCAGAACTGGGACACGCCGAGTATCAAGATCGATGTTATCGTGAAAGTAAAACATTCCAATGAAGACAGAGCGCAAAAGATGCTTGACCAGATCAATGTCAAGTTTAGTACAGAAGGCAAATCGGTCAAGGCTGAAACCATTTTCGAAAACAGGTTCAGATCCAACAGCGGGAACAATGAGTTCGAGATCAATTATGCGGTCCAGATGCCCAAAGATCTCGACCTGGAACTCAGGAACAAATACGGTCACGCATTCCTTGATGAACTGAGTGGCCATGCCCAGTTTGAAATCAGATATGGGAAACTGACCGTAAATAAGCTTACCCGGGGACAGGTAAAACCGTTGAATACAGTCAGCCTGGCATATGCCAGCGGCAGCTCCATAGGAGAGTGCAGCTGGCTCAAGGCAAACATCAAGTATTCAAGCCTGAATATTGAAAAGGCTAAGGCATTTGTGGGCTATACAAGTTATATGAAACTTAGTATTGATGAGGCGAGTTCCGTGGTTATTGAAGGTAAATATGACGATTACAAATTCGGTAAATTATCCAATCTGGTCGTCAATTCCAGTTATTCAGACATCGAAGCTGACGAACTAAGCAAAAAACTTGAGGCTGATACCAGGTACACCAGTTGCAAAATTGAGTATATGCCCCCAACATTCGAATCTGTCAATGTTGAATCCAGCTATGGGGGATATAAAATCGGACTGGACGATAAGGCCTCTTATGAACTGGATGGGGAGGCATCATACGCCAAGATCAGCTATCATGACAGCGGCGGCAAGGTCAGCAGGATACAGGAAAGCAATTCCATGAAGGTCTATGGCAGGGTGGGGTCAGATGAGAATCCCTCTGCTACTGTGAATGTCAAGACCAGGTATGCCGGAGTAAAGCTGGACTATTAAAATATCAAGTAAAGTCTTTCGCCCGTCAGGCAAATCCGGCTTAAAACCGGACAAAGCCTGACGGTTTTTTTATGCCCGGTTATTCCGGATCTTCAGGAAAACATGGGGAAAATTTCGTTTTCTATTAAACCATTTTGTTATTTAAACATCTAAAGTAATACCTGTTCTCAAAATACTATTGTTCATGTGATATCCTCTTCTGCCAATCCCTTATGAAATTTCAGACCCTGCTCAGTATTACCTGCTTAATATACTTCCCTGCAACGGTCCTGGGCTCCATTGATCTTGGTATCGATTACATTTATAAACACAAGGAAACCACAGATCCAATCACCGTAGATGGGATCTTGTCTGAAGAGATCTGGAGCAAGTTGCCTGTTGCCGGGGGATTCTGGATGAGTTACCCGGTGGATGACAGGAGAGTGGAGGAGGACCTGCGTACAGAAGTGAGGATCACATTCGATAAGCAGTTCATATATATTGGAGCAGTATGCTATGGACCTGACGATTATGTTATAAAAACCCTGAAAAGGGATGCAGAGTTCTGGGACGGGGATGGATTCGGGGTGGTCATCGATCCTGTGAACGAAAAGACCAATGGCTTTACTTTTGGGGTTTCTCCTGCCGGGGTCCAGACCGAATACCTGGTAACAGGGCAAACAGGGAGAAGGACAGAACCCGAACCTGGCCTAAGCCGCAGGGGTATCAATATTGCCTGGGATAACAAATGGTTTTGCGAGGTGACCAACCATTCCGACCGGTGGATCGTGGAGATTGCCATTCCATTCAAAACCTTGCGCTTTTATAAGGAGAAGGACCAGTGGGGAATAAACTTTTTCCGGAGGGATGCAGGATCAAACAGTATCCATACCTGGGTGCCGGTCCCCATTGAGTTTAATGAGTACGACCTGGGTTATACGGGTATACTCAGCTGGAATGAACCCCCGGCAAAAGCCAGCAGGAACCTGGCTCTGATTCCCTATGTACGCACTACCACAGCAAAAGATTATGAGGCAGACACCCAGGCAGACTTTGATTTCCGAGCCGGACTGGATGCCAAGGTTCCTGTTTCCTCCAGTCTGAACCTGGACCTTACGGTGAACCCGGATTTTTCACAGGTGGAGGTAGATGAACAGGTGATCAACCTTACCCTGTTTGACATTCGCCTCCCGGAAAAACGCGTCTTCTTTCTGGAAAACAGCGATATTTTTGAAGATTTTGGGATCCCTCCCATGAAACCGTTTTTCTCCAGGAGGATAGGATTGGATGATGATGGGAATCCCATCCCCATCCTTTACGGAGCAAGACTAAGCGGCAATGTAAACCAGAATCTCCGCATCGGGGTCATGAACCTGCAGACCCGGGAATCGGAACCATTCCTACCCCAGAATTATACTGTGGCAGCCTTCCATCAACAGGTACTCGAGCGATCTGTGATCAAGGGATATTTCCATAACAGAGATGCCCTGAGAAGTGAAGATCCTGATTACAACCGGAATATGGGACTTGAATTCCAGTACCGTTCTGCCGACGGCCGTTTCCAAACCTTTGC
>DAOUVF010000436.1 GCA_030667765.1 Bacteroides sp. | reverse complement strand
GATACCACCTCAAAAGCTTATAAGGCCTTCAAACCGGCTGACAGACGAAGCAGATGGATGCGCCAACGTGATAGAAATGAGAAACTCGCCAAACTAGGTGTTGCTGCCATTATCGACGTGGATCCGGGCAGCGACGTCACAAAATCCTGGGCCGACAACCTGCCGTTCAGGTACAATTCAAGAGACTATGAAGGCGATGTTCCAAGGGCATCCTTTTATGAGAACCGTATGAAGCTGCCGGGAGATAAGATGTCCGATGATCCGACTAGTGTTACCATATCAGACAGGGTGCTGAATGAACTACTGAAAAATACGGGCATAGATCTGGAAGCCTTTGCTGAGGACGTAAAAAATTCATTAAAACCTGCCTCTAAAGAGCTCGCAGGAAAGAAAGTAAGAATCAAGACCTCTGTGGAATCGAGAATGATAAGGGTCAGGAATGTAGTTGGTGTTCTCCCGGGGAAAGACAGCAGTGATATCATTGTGGTCGGAGGGCATTATGACCATCTTGGTAAACATGATGGTTGGGTCTGGAACGGGGCAGATGACAATGCATCCGGTACAGTCGGGGTAATGACCCTGGCCAAGGCCTTTATGGCAACCGGACAGCAACCGGAAAAAACCATCGTATTTACCGCATGGACAGGGGAAGAAAAAGGGCTCCTTGGATCAAAATACTTTGCAGATCATCCTTATGACGATGCTGAGATGATCCTCAACCTGAATTATGATATGATCTCCCGTGACGACAGGGATGACAGCCTGGGTGTGAAATGCAGCATGGTATATACAAAAAAGTACTCCGTTCTGAAAGAGATGACGGATAAACATAACGAAGAATACGGCCTCGGACTCGATATCAGCTACAGGCCGTCTGCAAGTCCCCGTGGAGGCAGTGACCATACATCTTTTGCACAAAAAGGTGTTCCTGTGTTCTATTTCATGGCCGGTTTCCCGCCCGAATACCACCAGCCAGATGATCATACAAGCCTTGTTAACTGGGATAAGATGGTAAACATAATAAAAGTCGGTTACCTGAATATATGGGAACTGGCAAATTCGGAATGGGGAGCCGATGAAGCAACACCGGATCAGGAATAAAATCGATTGTCTTAAACAAATACTAATAAATATTCTAAATCATGAATTCAACAAGAAGAGCATTTTTAACCCAGATCAGTCTCCTGGCTGCAGGAAGTGCAGTTGCTGTTCCTTCCATTAACTGGGGACTTAAAAACAAAAAACTGAAAGTTGTACTGGTCGGTACAGGGGTCAGGGGAACCTCATTCTGGGGCAAACGATTAATTGACCAGTATGGTGATATACTCGAGTTTGTGGGACTCTGTGACATAAATCCCGGGAGGCTGGAGTATGCATTGAAATATATGGAAGTCAGTTGCCCTACCTACATGGATTTTGAGCAGATGATCGCTGAAACCAGGCCGGACCTGGTGATCGTTACCACCAAGGACTCGACCCATCATGAATTTATCATCAAGGGACTGGACCTGGAATGCGATGTCCTCACCGAAAAGCCACTGACCATAGATGAATTCAAGTGCCAGCAAATTATCGACGCAGAAAGGCGTTCCGGTAAAAACCTGATTGTCGGCTTCAATTACCGCTGGAGTCCATACACAACCAAAATCAAGGAATTATTGATACAGAACGTCATCGGGAAAATCACTTCTGTTGATTTTCACTGGTACCTGAACACCTACCACGGAGCATCTTATTTCAGGAGATGGCACGGGCTGAGGCAGTTTGGCGGTACCCTCTGGGTGCATAAAGCCACCCACCACTTTGACCTGCTCAACTGGTTGATAGATTCCGATCCAGCCGAGGTCTTTGCTTATGGAGCCCTTGAGCATTATGGAGAAAACGGACCTTTCAGGGGAGAAAATTGCAGGGTATGTGAACATAAGGAAAAATGTGCATTTCACTGGGATATTACAAAGGACAAGCATGCTATGGACCTCTATGTGGCCAATGAGAAATATGACGGATATATTCGTGATAACTGCCTGTTCAGAAGGGAGATAAACATCTACGATAAGATGTCGGCCCAAATAAAATATAAGAACGACGTAATTGTAAATTATTCCCTTACCACCTATTCACCAATAGAGGGATGGAGGATGGCCTTCAACGGGATGGATGGCCGTTTAGAAGCCTGGCTTGATATACCGTATATCAAAAGTATGAAGGTTGACCAGTCCGAACTGCATGCCGCGGAAATGGACCAGGCCGGTGATGATGAAATGGGTCGTGAACCTGTTATTGTACATAAACTCTGGAAAGATTTTGATACCGTTGTGGTTGACTCGGAAAGAGGAGGTCACGGCGGAGGAGATAAAAGGCTCCAGGACCAGATCTTTATCAACCCGGAAAAGAAGGATCCTTTTGATCGTACTGCAGGTATCCGTGACGGAGCCATGTCGATCCTGATAGGTATAGCAGCAAGAAATAGCATCGAAAGCGGTAAGCCGGTGAGAATAAGTGAACTAACCGACCTGGAGCCCAGGGCTGAGAGGATTATCTAGCCAAGGCTTCTACCAGTTCCTCAAGCAATGCTCTGGCCTCTTCGTTATCGCTGCCATCAATGATCCCTGCCAGATATGGGCCTTCAATAATGGCTGGTATATTACCATTATAAGGATCCTTGAAAGTCAATGCAGATGCAGCAGCAGGATCAATGTCCTGTTTGGTGAAAGCCAGGTATTCTTTCGCCATTTCCAGTATCTCATCCGCGTCCTTTCCCTGGATAACAAACAGTTTATATCCACCTTCATAACCAACCGTGAAAGCGGAATGCAGGAAATCGAAACCAATAAAATTCTCGCGGATATATTGATCTGAATACGGAAGCTGTCCGGTTTCAGGGAAGACCGAAAGGATTTCTGGCAATCCATCTTTCTGGTCCAGATGCCCGCTGATCTTCTGACCGATCTTTTGCAAGGCATCCTGGATCTCATTACCTGAATCAGTTGAGTATAACTTGATATAGAACTGT
>DAOUVF010000161.1 GCA_030667765.1 Bacteroides sp. | reverse complement strand
TGTGGGGGTATGGGGACTGGCAAACGACAGGGAGGACCTGCAGGGTAAGAAAACCGCTTTTGGAATAAAGATTGACTATCCCAATGACCTTTGGGATTGGTTCCTGATGTACAGGCACATAGGTGATGCCTTCGATCCATCCCTGGGATTTGTCACCCGGCCTGCTATCAATTATTATTCAGGGAAGGTTGCTTTTATGCCCCGTCCCGAGAGCAGTGTTGTGAGACAACACAGGCTATTGATCTCACCATCCCTGTACACCGATCTTGGTCACCAGTGGGAGAGCTACAGTATTTCCATTGTCCCGATAAACCCCCTTCTCGAGAGCGGTGATCAGTTCGAATTCAGTATTCAGCCTCAGGGAGAATACCTGAAAGTTCCATTTGAAATATCCGACGGGGTCATCATCGAAGCTGGAGCATACCACTGGCTCAGGTACCACCTCGAGTTTGAAGCAGCGAGCAAGAGGGCCATAAACGGAAAGGCCTCCTGGTGGTTCGGTGGATTTTACGGGGGCAATCTTAACCAGGTTCAGTTGCAGCTGAACTGGAGGCTGATGTCCTTTCTGATCCTCGAGTTCATGTATGAAAATAACATTGCAAGCATCCCGGCAGGGAATTTCAACAAGGAATTAATGGCTTTCAGGACGGTTTTCAACATCACTTCAGACCTGAATATCAGTTCATTTGTTCAGTATGACAATGATTCGGGTTCGGTGGGCTCCTACTCGAGGCTCAGATGGACCTTTGCCCCGCTGGGGGATCTTTTCATTGTTTACAAGCACAATATACAGCAGGCCATTACTGAAAGGTGGTGGCAATATGATGCCAGCCAGCTTACGATAAAACTGCGCTATGGCCTGGCCATGTAAATCCTGGTGTGAATATTATTTCACCTGGAAATTACATTTCCCCTGCAGGATGGCCCCATCTTCGCCAACACCACGGATCAGTACCATGTAGCCACCACTGTTATCCGAAGTAAAGAATTCAAGTTCGGCATTCTCGCCGGGACCTATCCCAAGCTCCGGGGACCAGTAAAGGCAATTTCTGTAATCCGGATCTGCACTGTCGAATTCCTGATCCTCGTGGCGGGGGAAATCCAGTTTATCCTGTGGCAGAAATGATGTAAAATCAAAGAAAAATGAATTTTCAGGAATATCGATCCCGGCAAGATCACCTTTTCTCGTGATAATGTTTAAGATACCGCCATAGGTAGTGTTCCCGATAATATATATTTCATTCAGGACCTCAACCCTGTGAATCTTTTTTGGTGACATCAATAAAAGTTTATCCAGGTCGAATACGGGTAACTGATCTACCAGGAGCAATGGGGAATACTGATTGATCAGCGTAAAGGTCAGTTTGTTGCCACTAAAGGTGAGAGAGGATTCCTTGTTGCGTACACGGGGAAATACACCGGGGACAAGTTCAATTAATACTTCCTTTAAGGTCGGCAGTTCTATGTAATCATCAATCAATATGGAACTGGACGGAAGGCCATAGAATGAGATTATCTGAGGATCTTCCCCTTCCTCACCCGGCTCGGACATTATTGTGCCGGGTGAATGGAAATGGCTGTTGATCTGCATATTAAATATTATCTCAGCGGCCAGTTCTTTTTCAGATTCAGAGAGGATGAAAGGTATTTCTGGGAATCTTACCGCAGGGTTTGCAAAATCATTATCAATACGGATCTCAAGGTTCTCTTCATAATGATTTGAAGCTATAAACATGTCGTTCCTTCCACTCATGGAATCCAGTACGAAACAGAATGAACCCCGGGGACCTGAACGGATTACCCGGAACCCGGGTTCCTGACCGAGAATGGCCAGGTTTAGATTTTCACCTGGGACCGATACGGCTGAATCTGTGGAAACCACCCTTCCACTCAGGGACAAGCCCCTGGTCTCAGGCAGGTATATGGTTCCGGGAGGCCTGTGATATTGAACTTTTTCAGGCAGGATTTTCAGCTGATCAAGGGCATGGGAAGAACCATTCCTGACAACGGTCACACTATAGGTATTGGTCAGGGATCGTGATGATGCAGGGATGTTTATGGTAAGGTTTACTTTTTCACGCTGGCGATACGAAGCTTTATCGGTACTGCATGTGATTGCCTCATTCAAGGTAATTTGTTCCCATTCTCCTGTTTGCCAGTTTCCATTGGAGAAATTGGATGTCTCCAATTGTGGAGTATACGGATTGATAATTTTAATCAGCTGGTAATGAAAATTTACCGGAGAGAAATTTCTCATCCACTTGGTGTAGGCAACGAGGTAGTAATTTCCGGTTAACAGATGTTCAGGGATGGTGAGGTATCCTGATGCCCTGGAGCAGGACATGGGGAATTTACCCTGGGCAACAGAAGTCCCCCCGGGAGTTAGCAATTCCAGGTAAAGCACTTTGCTCCAGCAAGAATCGTTGAGTTCAGGTGGACTAATATTTATTCCTGCAAACAGGATCTTTTCACCAACCCCATAGATATACCTGTCGGTCATTACCTGTATCCTTTCGTTCAGGGATCCGGGGAGAGAAAGGGAAGTGTCAACATCAGGATATACCGGGGAAACCAGCAAAACCAAACATCCTATGACCAGGTAAATTCTCATAATACTTGCATTATTCCCAAAAATCCGGACGTTCGGTAGTTCCTCCCCTCAGCCTGCAGTCAAAGCACTCCTGGTTAGCGAAATCATACACCCTGAATGGACCTATGTCCTCAAAGTACAGATAAATGGGATATCGGTTGGGGCCAAAAGAGCCTAGATAATCATGTAGTTCAGTTGCACTAAGCCCGTATGGCTCACAGTCCGGTCTCCATGTTACAATATCAGGCCTCACGAATATGCGCTTTTCCTTGACTGAAGTGGTGTAAAACAGACCCAGGACTGGTTCTCCGCCATCATCCTGCGGGTGGATATTGCCTTGGATCTGTGCAGGCTGTGATTCATATAACTCACCACTTTGCTTTGATTGTTTTTCGAGTGTATTCAGGTATTCATAAGCTACCAGGCTCAATGAAAGCTGTTTTACCAGGAGACTGTATTTGAAACTGAGCCGGTCTGACTGGTTGGACACAAAGTTCAGGGGATAGTTCCTGATCAGTCCACTGTTCAGATTCTGCGTTGAGTAGGTGTAAAGACTTAGAATTCTCTTGGATTGCCAGCAGTAAAAATAATCGTAGATAATGTGGTCAAGATCACGGATCCTGCCATCATAATATGCACCTATATCATATCTTGCGTGGTATTCCCATGTCTCCTCCATTTCCCACCTGAAATTTTTCGCATATTCCCCTGAACAGTCAGTGTTCGCAAAGAATTGAAGTCCCAGGTAACTATTATCCGGTATTTCTGTCTCTTTCTCCTGGATCTCATATGAAATACTATCGATATCAGGACAGGGCAGTAGCTCCTCAAAATCGGAAACATACAGGTTGCCCTGTTCATTGGTCACGATCAACCTGTAACTTATCCCGGGAGCAAGGTATTCCTGGTCCATCCAGCAACCATACAAGCCCGGTTCCATTTCAGCTCCCGGAAAACTATTTCCCTCATCATCCTGGATTTCTACAGAATAACCCGAAACCGGACGCTTATTATCCGGGTCATAGGGGGCGAAAGATCGTGAGATCTCTATATACTGATATCCTTCCTGGTCAGTAACCTTTCCGTTGATGACCAATGCATTACTGCTGCCTTCCAGATCCGGATTGTATTCGTAGATACATCCAACCAGGAGGCTTAGTCCCACATAAACCAATATCAATCTAATCACTTGCATAATTGCCGAGCTTAAAGTTCCAGGATAGGGTAACGATGGGTTGTGAAAAGATCGACATCTTATACCCTTGTATTTTACCGCCCTCATTTTTAAAGAATACCGAATAAGCATTTTTTCTTCCGGTCAGGTTATAGACATTCAGCATCCAGTAGCTATGCCAGAATTTTCTTGATTTCAGGTTTCCTTCCAGGTTCACGGACAGGTCCAGCCTGAAATAATCAGGGATACGGTATTCATTTCTGCCGGAGTAGGATATGTACTGGTTGTCGTCCATATTGAAAATGGTCACCGGATAGGTAATGGGTCTGCCTGTGTGGTAGACAAGGTTAGAGGAGATACTTAATCTCCGGTTTGCCCTTAAGTTCATTACAGCGTTCACTGAAACCGGTATATCATAATTCGAAGGATACCAGTTACCCTGGTTGATCTGCTCCCAGTAATTATCCCCGTCAACCCTGATCAGGGATCTTGCATAAGTAAATGAGAGCCATCCTGAAAGTTTTCCCGCATTTTTTTTCATCATTAATTCAATGCCATAGGCTTTTTGCTTTCCCTGCAGCACTTCCGTTTCGATCTGCGGAGAGGAAATGAAATTTGCCCCGTCTTTATATTCCACGATGTCATTTACCTTTTTATAATAAACCTCGGCTGAAAAATTCAGGAACTTCTTGTTGAAGTCCTGGTAGAAACCAACTGAGACCTGGTCTGCAGACTGGGGACTGATATGATAGTCAGCCAGTTTCCACTGGTCTGTGGGAGAAAGGGCGATGGTATTGCTCAGCATGTAGAGATACTGCCGGGTTTTATTGTAGGAGAACTTCACAGAATTATTGGTGCCTGTTAGATAAGTTGCGGAAGCACGTATTTCCGGACCTGAATAAAAACTGATGATCTCTCCCTCTGAGAAATACAAAGTATCCTCAATGTATTCGGGACCCACAGGATTTTCCGGGACATACTCATAAACAGTCTGGGGTCCCATGTAAGCATATAAACTATATCTCAGGCCGGCATAAACGGATATCCTGTCAGAGAGCTGGATCTGGTCAGAAATGTGGATGGCTCCCTCTATTCCATTTTCCCTTCCCAGGGTGACAGGTTTCCGTGAGGATTCTTCTCCCCAGGGGAGTATCTCTCCCCTGTCGATATCGTAGAGAATGGCATTTCCGCCAAACATGACTTTATGCCTGTAGCCCGGGATCCAGGTAAAGTCTGATTTGAATTCGTAATGATTGATCTGGTAATCATGCTGGTAAGCCTCCAGGGGCAGGCTGTTATTTTGATGGCCGAACTGATATTGTGACATTGCCAGGGAAGCATTAAAATTAAGGATGGAAGAAACCTGGTGCCACCAATCCAGGGAAGCACCTGCATTTGAATATTGGTATTGTTCCGTAGATGCCAGACTGAACCGGTCATTACTGTAATATCCAAAGACCTTGAGAAGGTTTCGGTCGTTCAGCTTTGTTGTAATGCCAGCTGCAAGGTCATAGAACTGGGCGTTGCTGTTCCGGAGAGCAGGGTCCTTCATCCTTTTCAGGATCCAGTCGGAATAAGTGGATCTGGCACTGAGGACATATGAGCTTTTGTCCCGTTTTATCGGTCCCTCTACCGCAATCTTGGCGGTGATGGGGCTGATACCTCCCCGAGCCGTAAAATTTTTATTATTTCCCTGCCGGGAAGAGATATCAATGACTGAAGCCAGCCTCCCTCCATATTTGGCGGGAAGATTGCTCTTATAAAAAGAGAAATCACGGATGATATCCGGATTGAAAGCTGAGAAGAATCCAAAAAGATGTGAGGTATTATAAATCGGTATTTTGTTCAGTAAGAACATATTCTGATCCACTGCACTGCCCCTGACATTGATACCTGCAGACCCCTCGCCTGCATTCTGAACACCCGGCAGCAGTTGTACGACCCTGAGCACATCTTTTTCCCCGAGTACCACAGGGATTTCTTTAATGTTTTTTATGGAGATCTGGGTAAAACCCATTTGCAGTCCCCGTACATTATGAAATTCACTTGATTTGACTGTTATTTCATCAATGGGATACAGCCTTCTTGCCATCTCAATGTTCAGTTCACCACTGGAACGGACCTCCATTTTATATTGTAATTCTTCCATTCCCAGGCAATTAAACCGGAATATATAGGAGCCCGGGGGAATTGAAATGGTAAAATACCCGTTGATATCTGTAATGAACCCCCTGGATAATTCCTGCACATAGATGGTTGCACCGACCATTGCCTCCCCGGTCTCCGTATCCTTTATATTGCCATTTATGACGGCCCCCTGGCCATTGATATGGTCAGCGGAATTCCCGATATATATGGTTTTCATTATACTTTTTCTGCGGCCTTCGATGTACAGCCTCTCAGCTTCAGTGAGTTCACGGGCTTCCAGGCTGTCACCGGACCGGCCTGCTGCTTCCTCAATCCCTGCATAATCAGGCAGTACGGTCACCAGCGGATTGTCCCTGGTGATAAATATCCGGTAATCATCGCTGAAAAAATAGTACAGATCATTCCTGGAAAGGTGATCGGACAGGATTTTATAGAGTTCCATGTTTTCACCGCTGGCTGAGATACGAAGATCCCCGGTCCATTCTTTCCTGTAAACGAACTTCACCGGTACCTGCTCTTCTACTTCCAGGGCAAACTCGTCGAATGGAAGATCTCTAAAATCACCGGAGATTACGGGTCCCTGGGCAGCCGCATATGAATGCGCTAAGAAAATCAGTATGATCAATGGCAGGGCTTTCATTAATCTTCGGTTGGAGTCTTTGTTATGGAATTACAATAACTGATCAGCCGGTGCATTTGTGAATAGTTCAATTTTCTGACCCGAAATTTATTCTGACGGATATATGCCTTTATTTGAGGTTGATGCTCTGGAAAAATCCGGATAAATGACCGGTTGCCCTTGAATGCATTCAATTCGGAATGCCAGTGTAAGTATGATTTCTTTTGCTCGTCCGTAAACTCTGATAAAGTATACTGGTCAATTGCCCTGGGGATCTCCTGTTTTTTAAAATGAAAAAAACAGGCCATTTCATCGTTTCCTATCACCTGAAAGAAAAGGGTTCCGGTACCAGGGAAAGTGTATTTGTGAAATATCCTGCCATTAATCTCAAATTCATCAATGCGTAAATTATTCAATATGAGTTGTTTATGTCCCCCTGTAGAGTGTTGTATCAACAGCAGTAC
>DAOUVF010000254.1 GCA_030667765.1 Bacteroides sp. | reverse complement strand
GAGGAAATACAAGCATTGCTCCAATTGCTGGACGATCCAAATGTTGTCGTAAACCAGACGGTTACCACCCGTCTCATGGAGCAGGGTCCGGCCATATTACCCGATCTCGAGGCTGCATGGGAAGGTTCGATGGATCCAACACACCAGGACAGGATCATCAACCTGATACAGGAGATCCAGACACAGTACAACCACAATCAATTACAAAAATGGGTAGGTACTGAACAAAATGACCTCATGAAAGGGGTTTTCCTTATTTCCAGGTACCAGTATCCTGACCTTGAGATGAAGGAACTTGAGATCAGCCTTGACAGGATCAAAAAAGATGTCTGGCTTGAACTGAATAACAACCTGACAGCCCTGGAAAAAGTAAAAATACTGAATCACATCATTTATGATGTTCATGGATTTACCAAGAACACCAAGAACTTTTACAGTCCGCAAAATTCTTTCATCAACCAGGTACTGGAAACCGGGAAAGGAAATCCCATATCCCTGGCGGTTGTTTATTCCATTTTAGCACAACGGCTGAACCTGCCCATTTTTGGTGTTAACCTCCCCAAGAACTTCATCCTTGCCTATAAAGATGTGCTGGTTGACGAAGATATCCTGTTCTATATCAATCCTTACAACCGGGGAGCCGTGCTGGGAAGGAGAGAAATCGAATATTTTCTTAAGCAACAAAAGATAGAACCCCAGGAATCTCATTTCCGACCATGCAGCAACCTGGAGATCCTTGTCCGGGTCCTGCACAACCTGATCAATGCCTATCATAAATCCGGGTACAGAGAGAAGGCAAATCTATTTGAGGGGGTATTGATGATGATAAGTCCTCCCTGATCAGCCGGGTGGCTCAGATCTTGAAATACGACCTGTACCATTCAATGAAATGCTTCACACCTTCTCTAATAGGGGTGTCCGGTGCATAGTTGAATTGATTTTCCAGGTCAGAAACGTCCGCCCAGGTTTTTTCTACCTCACCAGGCTGAATGGGTATCATGTTCATTATGGCCTTCCTGCCGAGGTATTCTTCAATGGCGGAGATGAAATCCATCAGTCTGACCGGTTTGCTGTTCCCGATATTATAAATGCGGTAGGGTGCAGAAGATATGGCCGGATCCATCTTCCCCTCAACCCTGTCCTTTTTCCCGGCTGGTGATTCAAGCACTTTTTCAACACCTTTGACAATATCTGTAACATAGGTAAAATCCCGCTCCATCCTGCCTTCATTATGCACATTAATCGGCTTGCCTTCCAGGATGGCCTTAACAAATATGAACAATGACATATCCGGTCTTCCCCATGGACCATAAACGGTAAAAAACCGGAGCCCGGTTACCGGAATGCCGAAAAGGTGGCTGTACGAATGCGCCATCAGCTCATTGCTTTTTTTACTCGCAGCATACAGGCTTACCGGGTGATCAGCAGGTGAATGTACCGAAAAAGGCATTTCCTTATTCAAACCGTAGACACTGGATGAGCTGGCAAATACGAGGTGCTCTACGGGATGGTGTCTGCAAGCCTCCAGCATGTTCAGGAAACCCGTAATGTTACTGCCAACATATGCATCCGGATTGGTAAAACTATAACGCACTCCGGCCTGGGCAGCCAGGTGCACAACCCTGTTAAATTTTAATTCCCTGAAAAGGCTGACCAGCTTGTCCTTGTCTTTAAGATCCAGCCTGATGAATTTGTACCGGTCGGAAACAGTACTGCTGATAAGCTTATTATATTCGATTTTTTCGCGGGCAATACCTGTTTCAGCCAGTCGGCTGTATTTCAGATCAACATCATAATAATCGTTGATGTTATCCAGACCAATGATTTCGTAGTTCGATCCAAGGAGAGATCTGATCAGGTGGAAACCGATAAAACCGGCGGTCCCGGTAACAAGCAGTCGCTTCCTTCCGGGGTCATTATTTTGCATAACTTACGGCACGTGTTTCCCTGATTACGGTGATCTTGACCTGCCCGGGATATGTCATCTCATCCTGAATTTTTTTGGCAATATCATAGGAGAGGCTTTCAGCATCTTTATCACTGACTTTTTCACTTCCAACAATCACCCTCAGCTCCCTGCCGGCCTGGATCGCATATGTTTTACTGACGCCCGGATAAGACAGGGCCAGGGCTTCGAGCTCCTTCAGCCTTTTAATATAGGATTCCACGATCTCCCTGCGTGCTCCGGGACGGGCGCCCGAGATGGCATCACAAACCTGAACAATAGGTGCAAGCAATGTGTTCATCTCGACTTCATCATGATGGCTTCCGATGGCATTGCAAACCTCTGCTTTTTCCTTATGCTTCTCGGCAAGTTTCATCCCAAGGACTGCATGAGGCAGTTCAGGCTCATCATCAGGCACTTTGCCTATATCATGCAATAAACCAGCCCGCTTTGCCAGCTTGGCATTTAAATCCAGCTCCGAAGCCATGACTGCACAGAGGTTGGCCACCTCACGGGAATGCTGAAGGAGGTTCTGTCCGTAAGAAGAACGGTATTTCATTTTACCCACAAGCCTGATCAGTTCGGGATGGATCCCATGGATCCCGAGATCGATCACTGTCCTCTTACCAACTTCCGCAATCTCCTCCTCAATCTGTTTCTGTGTCTTATTTACTACTTCTTCAATCCGCGCCGGATGGATCCTGCCATCAGTGACCAGCTGATGCAGTGCAAGCCTGGCAATTTCCCTTCTCACAGGGTCAAAGCCTGAAAGTATGATGGCCTCAGGTGTATCATCCACAATGATCTCAATCCCGGTAGCAGCTTCAAGGGCCCTGATGTTCCTTCCTTCCCTTCCGATGATACGCCCCTTTATCTCGTCATTGTCAATATTGAATACAGTTACGGAATTCTCGATGGCAGTTTCAGTCGCTACGCGCTGAATGGTTTTCACGACGATATTTTTGGCCTCCCGGTTGGCTGTTAATTTGGCCTCATCAACGATCTCATTAATAGAAGACATGGCTTCCGACTTTGCCTCATCTTTGAGGGATTCGATCAGCTGGTTCCTGGCTTCATCTGCAGAGAGCTGTGAAATGGTTTCAAGTTGTTCAACCTGCTGTTTATGTGATTTATCGAGTTCTTCCTTTTTCCTTTCAAGGATCTCCAACTGATGGGCCAGGTTATCCCTGATGGCATCAACCTCCTTGTTTTTTCGATGTATATCTTCAGTCTTCTGTGAAAGAGAACCTTCCCGTTGCCTTAAGGTATTTTCAGCAACCTGGACACGCTGGTTCTTATCATTGATCACTTTTTCATGTTCAGACTTCAATTGGAGAAATTTCTCTTTGGCCTGTAGAATTTTATCCTTCCTGATCACTTCTGCCTCAGCCTCGGCTTCCTTGATGATATTGGTGCTCCTATTGCGTAAAATCATCAGATGAAAAAGGTAGGTGATGATTCCCCCGGCAGCCAGTGATATGAGGGCTATTATAATTAATAATATATTACCGTTCATAGCTTATTTGGTTTGTTCTGGGTTATATATAAAAAAACCCGCACGCTTCCTCAAGATTTAATAAAACCCCTGTATAACATGGGTGGAGCTGCCATTCGATTTCGGTCTTCCAATGCCCCCCGATAAATCGGGGAGTCCCCCTAAGGGGATGAGGCCTGACCTTGATCAATTGAGCTTTGCCCCAAAATGATTAATGTTGAGTTCCATAAATGGTTGAAGAAACAATGCGGGCTAAATCCTTCTATGTTAAAGAACGTATATTACTCTCTGTCCAACACAGCTCCCAGTTCCTCATTCAAATCCCTGATCTTTTGCTGTATCTCCGAATCTCCTTTGATCCCTTCTCCATCAATTACTTTTATCATAAATTGCAGGGCAGCCATTGCCAGGAAATCCTGTGTATCCTTATCTGCGTATTTCTGTTTGTATTGTAATACTTTTTCGTTTATTGTCCTGGCTGCTTTCCTGATCTTTTCTTCATCATTCCGGTCTATCTTTAAGGGATAATACCGGTCTGCGATATTTATTCTAATTGACAGTTTTTCATCCATCCGGCACAGTTCACCTGTTCAAAAGAGCAATACATTTATCAATCTCCCGCACCATCCTGTTCACTTTCAATTTTGCATCATGCACATCGTTACTTGATGCAATCAGCGCTTTTGAAATTTTTAACTTATTATATTTTTCCTCGAGATCGTTTAGCCTGTTATCATCGAGCTTCAGTTTCTCTTCCAGTTCAATACTTTTCTTCTTCAGTTGCCCGTTTTCTGTTTTTTCCTTCTGGTAAAGCTCCACCATCTGCCGGATACGCAGCTGTAATTGTTCAAAGGTATCCGGATGTGAAACACTCATGTTAATAAATTCTTACTACAAATATAAGATTGTTACAGAAAATTTAAAATATTTAGGCTTCGAAATTACGAACAGAAGTCCCTCTTTTGATTAATGGCGGTGAATTGTTGATTAAGATTGAACCATGCTCCTACGTTTTTCTATGATGCTTTTGACTGTATTCTGCCTGGGTGGACCAGTCCGGGCCCAGTCCACCTTTCGTCAGGATTATTTCGTTCCGCCGATAAACATTTCCATGTATCTCTCCGGCAACTTCGGTGAACTTAGATCCAACCATTTTCATTCCGGCATTGATATTAAAACACAGGGTGTATCGGGACATAGGATTTTTGCGTCAGCAGAAGGTTATATTTCAAGGATAAAAGTTGAGGCAGCCGGTTACGGTAATACGCTATATATTACTCATCCGGCCGGATACACAACGGTTTATGCCCATCTTGACAGATTCCGGCAGGATATTGCTGATTATGTGAGGGAGCTTCAGTATAAACAGGAAAAACATGCCTTGAATATCTATCCTGAAAAAGGGAAATGGAGGGTGGAAAAGGGGGAGTTTATTGCCTTTTCAGGCTCATCAGGGTACTCCTTTGGTCCCCATTT
>DAOUVF010000249.1 GCA_030667765.1 Bacteroides sp. | reverse complement strand
GATCCATGGCATACCTCGATACAATCGGAACCAGAGCTGATGAGAAGACCTATAAGCGATTGCGCCTTTTGCTTGAATCTTCCCACCGTTCTGTACATAACCGGATGCACCAGCTGGGACAATTCCACAGGCATTCACCATTGGAAGATCACCCGGAACATAAAACATAATTGCTAAATTTACCGTCGGGTTTGATTATCAGCATTGGAGTGATCTTTTAATAAAAAATGGCAGATATGATTTCATTCACTTTTCAGAGAGTTAAATTATTGTTTGTTAGCGTATTGATTCTCTTCTTAATGAGCTGTCAGCCCATTAAGAAAGATGATGCCCCTTCCTTGAATAGTTATTCTCAGCTTAAGGAGTGGCTGGTTGATCCTCCTTCGGAATACAGGAGTGCTCCTTTGTGGGACTGGAACGACCGGATCACAGAGGAAGGCATAGCATTCCAGCTTCAGGAATTTAAAAAAGCAGGGATCGGGGGAGTATTTGTTCATCCCAGGCCCGGACTAATTACCGAATACCTGTCTGAAGATTGGCATCAGTTATTTGATTATGCAGTTCAAAAGGGAAAGGAACTGGGATTACTGGTATGGATATACGATGAAAATTCTTATCCTTCCGGTTTTGCCGGCGGACATGTACCGGCTGAGATGCCTGATTCCTATGAGCATGGAACAGGATTGAGTGTAGAAGTTCAAGATGTATTCAATCCGGCTGATACGGATGTATTTGAAGTGATACTCAAGCAGACGGATGAAGGATTTGATGATATTACTGAAAATTTTGAACCCGAAAGAGGGAAACAGGGGAAGTATTATCTTTTTAAACGTACATATCCCCCAACCTCATATTGGTATGGCGGGAAAACCTATGTTGACCTGCTGTATAAAGGGGTTACTAAAAAATTCATGGATGTTACCATGAAGGGATATGAAAAATACAACAAAAGGGATTTCGGGGTCACTGTTCCCGGCATTTTTACCGATGAACCCAACCTTGAAGCTGCCATGGGACCAGGTACGGTTATGCGCTGGACGCCGGATTTATGGGAAACCTTCAGTTCCCGCTGGGGGTATGATCTGAAGGTGAATCTTCCGTCTCTTTTATACGAAGTTGGAGATTGGAAAAGAACCCGCCATGATTATTATGAGTTGATCCTCGAAATGTTCCTTGATCGCTGGGCAAAACCATGGTCAAAGTATTGTGAGAAGAATGGTCTGGTCTGGACCGGGCATTACTGGGAACATGGATGGCCCGAACCCACCCATGGTTTTGATGAGGCGGCATTTTACATCTGGCACCAGATGCCGGGGATAGATATGCTGGGTAACGAAATGATCGGTGATGGGCAGGGCGGGCAGTTTGGAAATACGCGGGCCGTAAGGGAATTGCTGAGTGCAGCAAACCAGGCTGGCTGGAACAGGACCCTGAGCGAGACCTATGGAGGCGGGGGATGGGAGATGGATTTCAGGAATTTCAAACGCCTGGTTGATTGGCAGGGAGTGCTTGGGGTGAACTTCGTCAACCAGCATTTATCATATTACACCCTTAAGGGGGTCAGGAAATTTGATTATCCCCCTTCATTTTCCTATCATGAACCCTGGTGGGACAATTATAAGATAATGGGTGATTATATCGGCAGGATCAGCATGGCCATGTCTACCGGGGAGCAGATCAATAAAATCCTGGTGCTGCAACCGAACACAACAGCATGGATGTACTTTTCGCGTGTAAGGCGTAATCCGGTAGTTGAAAAGATACAGCGGGATTTCAAACATTTCATTTACCAGATGGAAAGGGAACAGATTGAATATGACCTTGGGTCCGAAAATGTGCTGAAAACCCTTGGAAAGATTGAAAATGGACAGCTGGTTGTCGGTTACCGGGCGTATGAGACCGTCGTCATTCCGGATCACATGGAAAATATTGACAGGACAACATATGACTTGCTGAAAGACTTCCTGGCGGACGGTGGAGAGGTATTGTCGTTCTGTCCCAAAATTCCACGCATAGATGGAGTAAAAAGTGAAGATGTTCAACAGTTGCAGCAAAACTATTCCGAACAATGGATATCTGTCAACAGCCTGCATGATCCGGCAGCCGAAGAACGATTATACACCGATGATTTCTCAATCAATGAAATGAGTGCTGAGGGTGAGCTTTACCACCAGCGCCGGGTTCTTGAGGATGGGCAATTGCTCATGCTGGTCAATTCGGACCAGTATTCCAGCGCCTATGTCCGTATTAAGGCAGCCGGGAAGAGTGTTGTAAAATTGGATCTTGAGAACGGAAATATCCACAATGTATCAAATACGATAGAAGAAGGGAAACTGTCTTTCGATGTTCAGCTTCAACCTATCGGGAGTGCATTGTACTTTATTTCTGACAAGGTGGAAAATGAAACCGGATTCGTGGCCGGGGAAAAATCATGGACAGAAGTTCCTGGAATGGAGGATATTAACGTTAATGTGGAATCAGATAATATCCTGGTATTGAACTATCTCGATCTATATACGCCGAATAGCGAGATGAAAGATGCTTATTTTATGGAGGCGCTGATCACTTTATTCAATGATTTTGGCATTGAGTTTGGTAATCCCTGGCAGCATAAAATCCAATATAAAACGGAATATATTGATCTTGATACAGCCTTCAGTGACAGTACAGGATTTGAGGTTGAATATCACTTCCAGGTGGCACATGGGACTGATATTTCAGCATTGTACAATGCAAAGGCAGTGGTGGAAAGACCTGAATTGTGGACCGTAAGCATTAATGATTCCCTGATAGAAAATGGGGATGGTGAATACTGGATAGATGTTGATTTTCCTGTCTATAAAATTGGGCAACTTCTTAAGCCTGGCCGGAATACCATTACTCTCAGAGCAAAGCGAATGTCCATTTTTACCGAGGTAATGCCGGTTTATATTCTGGGCGATTTTATTGTAAGACCTAAGAAAACGGGTTTTGAGATTACCAATGGCAGCCTGAATGCTCTGGGTTCCTGGAAGGATGCCGGATATCCGTTTTATTCTGACAAAGTATCTTATTCACAGGAATATACCATAGAAAAAGGAAAGGCCAATTTCAAAGTTAAGCTAACAGGGTGGAACGGTACCATAGCAGAAGTCCGGGTGAACAACCAGAAAGCCGGGATCATTGCCTGGCCACCTGAAGAACTGGACATAACCCAAATGCTTACAGAAGGAAAAAATGAGATTTCAGTACGGATTGTGGGTAGCCTGAAAAACACATTTGGCTACTTCTATGAAGACAATAACAAGTGGATTAACGGTCCACACGACTGGAACAGGGCCCCGGAAAATCACCCCGGGATTAGTAAATACTACCTGATGGATTATGGTTTGTTCAGTCCATTTGGGTTATGGAAGACCGTAGATTAAATATCAGTCTATGATTTTTGCTTCTTCCATGATTATATCATAGAAATATCCGAAACCGAAATCCTTGTCGAGGGCAATTTTGCCCTCAAAAGTCACAATTTTCCCTGTTTCAACGGTAATGTCTGATGTAATGGTGAGGTCAAATGTCCCATCATACTCAGTACCATCCTGGATGTGAATCCAGTTTTTATCCATGATGTCGGGATTGTATTTTGTCACCTGTCCCCGGATTCTCACCGTTTTCCCATCGTACGATTTCTTCTCCGAAACCAAATCTGCTATGGAAATTCCATCTTTGGCAACTTCAACCAAAATGTCCGGTTTTTCAACTGGTACAGTAGCCGAATGAGCCGTGGAAAGTGAAACGCTCTCAGGCGGTAAAGGTGGCTCCAGGCTGATCTGCTCAAGGAAAATAACAGACTCAAAAACCCTGTCGAGTTCCCTGCTCTTGAAATCAGGCATATTCAAACCACCCTGGTAATAATAGGTTGTCCCAATATTCACATCCATCTCGGGAACTGCAAGCCATTGCTCTTTTCTGTCTTCAGAAACCAGCAGATAGGTGTATCCGGCTGCATGCAATACCTCTTCTATGGTCACCTTGTGTATATCAGCCTCACTTTGAGATTTCCTGGAACTTGAGTTTCTGCATGCTGCAGCCAGGAAGATGAATGAAATTATAATAAGTGTTTTGTTCATTTTTATCAACTTTATAAAATCGGCACAAAGATAATATCTTTGGCAAAATAAACTTAGAATCATAATGCGTTATAGCTCAAATTTAATCCCTGCTATTGTCATATTGCTGATCAGCAGCTGTACGGGCAGCCGGCAAATTACCGAGCAGACAAATAAAGCGGAAGATGCTTATCAAACCGAGGATTACACTATAGCTCTTGAATCAGCGGAACAGATAATCATGAATACTGTTGAAAAGGGTAAGTCAGCAGAAGGGCATATCTACGCCATTGCAGGGAAATCCGCTTATCAACTGGAAGCCTATGATCAATCCCGGGATTATCTCATCTCTGCCAGGGAAGATGGTTATTCGGATGAGCAGACGATTTTATTCCAGGCAGACAACTACCACAGGATTGATAATTTATCGAAAGAAATTACCCTTCTGGAAGAATATATCCAGAAATATCCCGGGGGAAAATACATCAATACCATACGGACCAGGCTGTTTCAAACCTGCCTGGAGAGCGAAAACTTTGAATTGGCGCAGGAGCTCTGGCCGTTGTTGGATCTGCAGTCCAGGACAGAAACAGAGAACCTGGAAGTGTATCTGACCATTAACCAGGTCCTGAATAATGATCAGGTTTGTGATTCTGTCGCCAGTTTGATACTGGATACCAATCCTGAACACGAATCATCTTTGAATTGGTATGCTGAGAAATACTATTGGAAGGCAGAGAACAGCTACCAGGCAGAAATGAAGGCTTACGAGGAAAATAAAACAAGGAAGCAGTACGCCAGGCTGTTGATAGCATTCAAGATTGTCACCCTTGATTTTAAACAATCCCTGGATTACTACATGAGGCTCTACAATCTATATCCGAAAACGGAATA
>DAOUVF010000324.1 GCA_030667765.1 Bacteroides sp. | reverse complement strand
GGGTTTTTGGAATTATGGTTTTAAATTTCCTTCCAGGAACAAATTATATTTTTCCAGGTATTCATCCGGTGTGGTATGCCATTCAGTGACACGTGTTACCCCGATCTTATTACAATGTGAAACAAATGTATGCAGCATCTCAACAATCTCCGGTCTGGGTTTGAGGGTACCATCATCCCCTGCCCTAAATGCCTTCCTGTCACCCGCTTCCTCATCTCTGGCAATCTCCAGTATGGCATAATACACAGGCAGCCGGGCCGTCTTAACCCTCTCAAGTAATTCCGGCTGGCCTGATACGGCTTGTTCAGCATTGTCAAATATCCCCCTGTATACAGTAATGAGGGAATCTGACAGGAAGGTTTCCATGGCATCTGCTGGTTTTCCGAAAATCTGTAATGGTGCTCCCGAATGTTCCATCTCATCATGGAGAATATCAATATACTCACGGATATACCCTCCGGCCTGCCCATAATAACCGGTCAGGAAATCATCCATTACTGAATCAACATCAATATACGGGTCCCACATCAGTTTAGCCAGCAGATACGCCCTCAATTCACAGAACTCCCCTCCTACCTCCCGGTTTCCCTGCTCGAACAGTGCTGTCACCTGGTTTTCATGAAGATATTGGATATTCGGCTGCAGGGTCCTCAGGTTAGGGAAGGGTGATACCAGGTTGGCAAACTGGATAACATAATCCCAGATAAGGATATTGTCAGTCAGCTTGCTCCATCCTCTTAATTCCTCACAAAAGACAGAATCACCCACCTCGATCGGAATATGCCTGGGACTTCCAATATTGCAGAGCATGATATTGACATTCTTTTCAGGCACCATATTTTTCGGTGGTGTCGTCGAGTACCAGTAAGAGAGCGTTGATATGGTCTTGTCGGGAAATTCCCCGGCCAGTTTATTGATAAACGGCAATATACTGCCAATGGGTCCCCCGGCTGCCTCATTGAGTTTCTGGCACTCGGGACACCTGCAATAATCTGCGTTGTCATTCTGGCTTACCGACCAGTAGACAGGATCAGGATTTTTTTCAATCTCCGCCTTCAGGTTCTCATAGGTTACATCGAATACATCAGAATTTGTGAGACATAACTGGCTACCGGGTTTCCGTTCCCCATCCAACAGACTGTAATACTCTGGGTGTGTCTCTCCGTATTGTTCAGGTGGGACCAGCGTATTAAAAGAGTGGCACCAGAAACCCCATTGTGGATTTTCAATATTTTTCCCATGGCTGTCCAATTTATGCCAATCCATAAATTCAGGATCATAGACATCCCTGTAATGTGTCTCACGGAACTTGAACCAGGGAACCTCTTTATCATTAATTGAACCGGCAGTTATGGTTTTCATACTGGGAATATATGAGACGCCCGAGGAGAATTTCCTGCAGCCAAGATAATTTTCCAGATATGCATATACCCCATAAAGTGTCCCTTTCTCTCTACCTCCGGCTATAAGCAGTTGCTTACCGTCTGTCCGGATGACAAAGCCGTCCTGTCCCAGGGCATCTAAATCGACACCTGCCAGTACTGGCCTGTTCACCTTTCCCACCAGAATTTCATTTCCCTTTTCCTTTTTCCTGTCCTTAACGATCTTCAGCCTTGTACCGGAGATCCGCCGGATATAGTCCTGCATGACAGCAGCGGCTTTTTGCTCCGTTACTGTTGATTCTTTTGGTATCACTATGCGTGATTTTGCCCGTCCGTCTTCTACCAGTGTAATATCCTGCCCGCTGGAACTGCATATCAGGAAGATTGAACATACCAGTAAAACGCATAGATTTTTGATAATCATATTATGCTTCCTTGCAAAGAAAATACCATGGATTCAATCTGATTTTACCCCATCATCATTATCAGCAGGATCAGTAAAATGACAATGATAATAGCCAGAAAAACAAACTGATAATTTCCTTGTTTTATTTTATGACGCCTGACCATACTTAATTGCTTAGTTCAGGTAATAAAATGGAATTGAATAAAAGTTTGTAGGTTGCATGAGTGGATGCCCTGAAATTCGGATTAAAACCAAACAATACGAATTGTCCTTTTCCTTTCTTCATCCATATCATGAGCGGCTTATTACCTAACAGCTCTTCTTTAGCAAGGTAACCACTGATGCGAATATCCTTCTCAGGTGTTATGCCAATCACCCTTCGGTCCATGTCAAAATTAGGCACCGATGTCCTGAAAGCCGGCTGTCCCCTGAAAAACACGCCAACGCTGGCTGGCATTCCAAGGGTCAGTGGATGATCCTTTTTTAAATTGATTTTCACAAGTGATCCGGGACAGTCAAAACCTGCTTTCTTCATCTGGTCAGAAACATCAGTGAACGGTAACTGGAACTCCTCCTTTGCTCCTTCCTCTTCATCATCTTTATCCTTATCCTTATCCTTATCCTTTTCTTTCTCCTGGGAAATGGTTAAAGTGCCTTCAAACAGTTTGGTGGATCCTCCCCAGCTGATGATCAATCCTCCCTGGTCAACAAAGGCCATCAATTTCTTCATCCCTTCCTTGCCAATGCCTTTTGTATATTCCGGGGGATAGCTCGTGACATAGTATTTAGTCCCGCTGCCATATTTTCCGCTCATTAAAATCGACTTACTGGAACTTGGAAAGATCACTGCATCAAAATCATCAGCGAACGCTGTTTTACTGAAGTCCCCCGGCTTTAAAACTGTATATGGAATATGATAGGTATCCAGCACAAACCTTGTCCAACCTGCATCCATATCGTGGAAATTAGTCTCGACCAGTGCAATACGGGGCATGGATAGTACCATGGTGGACTCAGGTTTCTTGTCGGTATATATAGGTTCAACAGTAAGTTTACTTAGCAGTACTTTCCAGTTTTCACCCTTCTTATCTGCCGTGATGAGAAAACTGCCTTTGGCTATCTTCCTGCCGTCAATCTCTGCACCCTCGGTCAATCTTTCCACCGGCAGTCCAAGTTCTATGGCCCGGAAGGCTGTTTTAAAGCTTTCATTATTGCCGACAGGGAACACTCCCATGGGTTTTTGATCAGACCCTGAGCGGAGGTCAAAGGTGGCATCCATTTCCTCCAGGGCGGACTCCAATTCCGGATATCGTTTATTCACCTCCCAGCTTTTAACGCCCATATGCAAAGGAAGAGACCAGGAAGTAATGTCATAAGGCCTGATCATCTCCCCTCCAGGTGTATAGTGACGGACAGGGAATTCCTGGACCTCCATCACTTCCTTGATAAATGCCCGGATAGGCTGTGCAAGGGGAACCACTACAGATCTTTCCGCCAGCACCTTGTCATCGAGTTGAAGTTCATCGCTGGTTTGATAAACCTTCACCCCATGTTCCTTCAACAGGTTAACCAGGTGTACCAGTTCACTGGCATCCCTTTGTTGGGCAGGCAAGATATAATAGTAAGGCGGCTCTGTCTTTCCCTTTTCCACTTCCCTTACGGACAGTTCATTCCGGAATTTGAGAACAGCTTCCCTGTGCAATGAGGCGGTTTTCAGCAATGAATTCGTAGATGATATCTCATAATCCACTATATCAGAAAGTTTCCACCATCCGCCTTCCCATGGCTGGGGCATATTTATGCTTTTCTTGTATTCTCCCAGTCCCTTTCCATATACCCTTAATTCATTTGGTTCAACATATACCGGCGTGGCCGCTTTCGCACTGGCTGCTTCGGTAAGCATGCCGATCACACCTTTCCACAAACATGTTTCCGTTGAACCCGGCCAGTAGTCATCGAACAGGTACTGCTGGGAAACACCATCCAATCCCTCGCGGGTCATATCCTTCATCATATTGGTCCCGAATATCTTCGTCCAGTTCCAGATCCCGGCATCAACATTCACAGCAATCGGATCATGCATGGGCGGAACAAAATACCTTGTGCCGGTAGATCCCATCTGGTGTTTTTCAATCATTACCTGGGGATACCATTCCAGGCTATAAATCCTGGCGATGGCTTTTGTATCTTCCTGGGAAAGGGTTACGAAATCCCGGTTGTTGTCATGGCCGACATACTTATGATACACACGCGGCATGGAGCTTCCTTCATACTTGGTCCCCAGGTATTTATGATAATGGTTAATTACCATATCCATGCCGTCGGGATTATGGCAGGGAACCATCATATATACCACATCTTTAAGCCACTTAAGCTTTGAAGGATCTGAGGTAGTGGCCATGTCGTATGCGATAAGCGGGGCAG
>DAOUVF010000030.1 GCA_030667765.1 Bacteroides sp. | reverse complement strand
GGACATTTAACAGAAACTCAGTGATCTTTGGTTTAAATGTACCAGATTCAATTCTTGATATGTCAAGGACATTATCGATCAGGTTTACAAGCTCATTGCTTCCGCTGAGGATTTGCTTAATGTACTTTTCTTTCTTATCCAATTGTAGATTCGGATTGGCAAGGAGAGAAGAGAAGCCGGTGATAGCATTTAATGGAGTCCTTATCTCATGGGAGACATTTGCCAGGAAGGCAGATTTCAGACGATCAGATTCTTCTGCCTTTTCCTTGGCAATAATTAGTTGACTCTCCACATCCTTAAATTCTGTAATATCGATAAAAGAGATAAGACAGTTTTTAGTATCGATCAGGGATGAACCTGTCATGAAGGCAAAACGGATATCGCCTTTCTTGTTCTGATAGCTGAATTCATAGTTTTTTGGAACTGCATCAGGATTGCTCAGCAATAAATGATGGTACTTTCTCAATACTGATTGATCCTTGTTGTCCAGCAGATCCACCAGGCGTATCTTACCCTCGACTTCGCTGCGTTTATAACCCAATAATCGCTCGAACTCAGAATTTACCATCAGTATGGTGGTGTCGGGTTTTAAAGTCACAGTTGCGGCACCGGTATTTTCAAAGATTTTTTCGTACAGTTGTTCAGTCCTTCTCAATGATTTCTCACTCATTTTCCTTTCCAGTGAAAAACCAATGATATCTGCAGCAATTTTCAAAATCTCAAGGTACTCTTCCTGAAGAGTGTCTTGAACCTCGAAAAACTCAATACCTATGAATCCTTCCAGTTTTTTCGCAATCTTGAAAGGATAGGCAAACAGGGATCTGACTCCCTGTTCTGTCAGTACCTTTTTTTCATTAACGGCTTCACCAGGCAGGTTATCTATATCCCTGATAAAGATGATCTCTGTCTTGTTGAGTTGTTTTACCAACCAACTATAGTTATCCAGCGCAAAGGAGGTAGTTGAACCGGGAATCAAAGTGGCACCTGGATTTAACCATTCATGGGTAATATGAGCCAGTTTTGCCTTATGGTGGATACGGTAAATATAGACCTTATCCGCACCGGCCATTTTACCTATGTCAGACAGAGATTGATGGAGGGATTGATCCAGGACAAAGTCGCCAATGAAATAGGAGGAGATCCTGGCCAGGATCTTATGCTGTTCCAGATGCCTGGATTTATGATGAGGGCTCAATTTTCAGCGGGATTTTTATGATACTTTTCAGGTCATTGCCAAGGTCATAAATTGCTTCATCATCAATATCATAAATCCAATTGATTTCATAACTGTAGCCGCTGAGGTAAGACTTTTCAAGAATTGTAAGGATGTTGGTTAGATACTTCTTGGACCCACTATTTACGTAGTCAAGATGAATGCGGACTTCCGTATGCTTGGCCGGCCTCCGGATATATTCCATACAAGCCTCTACAACCGGTTCATAAAACTCGAATGAATCTTCTGGAATAGATCTTCCATGTATAATTATTTCACCTTTGTCGATGAGGACATAAGGGGTGATTTTAGTAACATCTATCTGGAATGCCATTTTAGAATTTTTTACCTGACTAATACTAAACCAATCCATACACGATCAATGACATTAATCCTTAACGTGAAGTAAACAACGTATTATTTTCTTCAAATTCGAACAGGGTAGGATAATCCTGCAGAATAGTAGCCATGATGGATTCACGCATGAATTTGGATCTATTCTTAATCTTATGTTTTCTGCAATATTCATCTATAACCCTCTTTTCACGGTTGTTAAAACGGAGAGTATGATGATTAATTCTTTTAAGATTAATGTCCTTTTGTTTTTTTCTTTTCAAGAGGAATATGCTTTGAAATTAACGGAACCGCGTTAAAATTAGAGAATTAAAGGTTTAAATACTATTGAGGGGATTTTAAAGAATTAACATTTTCCTAACATGATGACACAATTTAAGAGAAACAAGTGATTTAAATATAAGAGTATAAAAGACTAATTAATTGTGTACAATAAGAATATTAAGTAGCATAAATACAACATGTTGAACAAACTATTCATTTATTAATCAATAAAAAATATCATTAAAACGTATGTAATAAAGTATGTATTTATTCCAAAATCGTGATTTATTTGAATTCCAGCCTGTACTGGGGGGGCAATAAGGTAAAACTCTTACGATGGTGGGGAGTGGCACCTAATTTCCGAATTGCCTGGCGGTGAGCCGTAGTAGGATACCCTTTGTTTTTAGCCCAGCCATATTCAGGATAATCCTGATCAATGAGGGTCATATATTCATCCCGGTAAGTCTTGGCAAGCACAGATGCAGCTGCGATGTTCATGTATATGCCATCTCCTTTGACAATGGTCTTATAAGCGATATCATGGTAGGGATGAAAGCGGTTCCCATCGACCAGGATGAACCCTGGCTGGTTTTCCAGTTTTTCGAGCGCCCTGTGCATAGCAAGTATGGATGCATTGAGGATATTAATGTCATCGATCTCTGATTGATCTGCCCAGGCTACGCCAAAAGAGATGCACCCGGTTTCAATGATTGGGCGTAACTCATTTCGCTGCTTTGCACTGAGTTTTTTTGAATCATCCAGCAGGGGATTACGGAAATCCGGAGGGAGTATGACAGCAGCTGCGAAAACAGGTCCGGCAAGGCAGCCCCTGCCTGCTTCATCACAGCCTGCTTCAATCTGGCCTTTATGATAAGTGGATTTGAGCATGTAAGATCAGGCCGGAATGATTTTAACCAATGATTTCCATACTTTATCAGCTGTGAGATCCCAGCTGAAGGATTCTCTTCTTTTTCGTCCTTCTGAGACCAGTGCCTTTTGCAAATCAGGTTGCGTTGCCAGGGATAACATCCCCTTTGAAATATCCTGAATGTCCAGTGGGTCGCAATAAATAGCAGATTTTCCGGCAATTTCCGGAAGCGAAGTGACATTTGAGGTCAGGATGGGGATATCGCAGTTCATGGCCTCAAGCAGAGGAATCCCAAATCCTTCGAACAGTGGCACAAACGTGAGTCCGGATGCAGCACCCATAACATCACGTAGTTTTTCAGGGGATAGCCTTCCCGTAAAAACAATATCCCCTTTATGCTTCAGTTTAGTATAGGTTTTATCTATATCACCGGTCATAAACATTTTTTCTCCGACAATGACCAATTTATATGCTCCGGGGGATTGGTCCCTGAACAGGTCAAATGCCTTCATCAGCCTTGCAAGGTTTTTTCTTGGATGAAAGGACCCGACGAAAATATAATAGGGCAGGCCCTCTGTGTATTCATTTCTCACCCTGGTAAGCCCCTCCTGATTTAATGGACTAAATAGCTGATTCACACCATTATATACAACATCTATCTTATCCGGGCTGACCCCATAGCTGTCTGCAATATCTTTCCTGGAATATTCAGAAACAGTAACGATCCTGTCTGAGTGTGATGCAAACAGAGGGAAATACTTCCGGTAGTAAAACCTGGACGAGGGTGGCAGGTCACCCGGCCGGTGATGAAAATTAATATCATGGATGGCAATCATGGATGGTATTTCTAACCGGAGGGGCATGTAACCATCCGGACTGAAAAAAATTGAAGCCCTGTGTTTTTTTAATATTCGCGGGAGGGACCATTCAAACCAGGTATACCATAGAAGGGGATGCCTTGTCCGGGGTGCAATGACAAGTGGGATGATATTTTCACTGAAGATGAACCCAGGGTCATAGGGCCTGTCAAAAAGGAACAGGAAGGTATGTTCAGGATGCTGATTGGTGATCCTTTTCAGTGTTTCATAGCTGAACCACCCAATGCCTTCGAGCCTGTCTTTAAGCAATAAGCGGGTATTTACGGCAATAATCATAAAATCAGCAAACTTAAACTGTGGAAATATTAAAACAAAAATATAGTTTGTAAATTAAATAACGCTTTGAACCGGTATCTTTGTTTTCAGATGAAGAGGAAATTTATCACAAATCTCGCCCTTGTACTGTTCCTGAACCTGCTGGTAAAACCTTTCTGGATTTTTGGCATTGACCGGACGGTACAAAATGTGGTCGGTACAGATGGTTACGGATTTTACTTCTCCCTTTTCAGTTTCTCCCTGCTTTTGAATATTCTGCTTGACCTGGGCATCACCAATTTCAATAATCGCAGCATTGCCAGGGAACCAGAGAAATTGCGGCAATATTTTTCTCAGATCGTGGGACTGAGATTTCTGCTGGCTCTGTTTTATGCAGTTATTTGTTTGCTGTCGGGATGGTTACTGGGATATGATAAAGCCCAGTTAAGCATGCTCTGGATATTGATCCTGAACCAGTTCCTGGCTTCTTTCATCCTGTATCTGCGATCGAATATAAGTGGATTGCATTATTTCCGGACAGACAGCATGATTTCTGTACTGGACAGGACCCTGGTCATAATCATCTGTGGAATTTTGCTCTGGGGGAATGTAACAGATCAGGTTTTCAGGATAGAATGGTTCGTTTATTCCCAGACGGTTGCTTATGCTGTGACTGCCCTGGTGACATTCGGGATCGTTTGGTACCGCGCCGGTAATTTCCGTTTGCAAATGGACCTGCAGGGATTTAAAAAAATCATCAGGCAGAGTTTTCCATTTGCCCTGCTTATACTGTTGATGACCTTCTATAACAGGATAGACTCGGTGATGCTGGAACGTATCCTTGAAAACGGGAGAGAACAGGCTGGCATATATGCACAATCTTTCCGGATACTGGATGCAGCCGGTATGTTTGCTTTTCTTTTCGCGGGACTCCTCCTGCCCATTTTTTCCCGGATGATAAAAAAAGGTCAGGATGTAGGCGAAATGGTCCGTTTGTCGTTTACACTGATTATCGTTCCTGCTGCGACATTGGCAGGACTTGGACTGTTTTACGGATTTGAGATCCTGGACTGGATGTATAACGAACATATTGAGACCTCCTCACGGATATTCCCCTTGTTGATGTTCGGTTTTATGGCCATTTCTACAACCTATATCTTCGGAACCCTGCTGACCGCCAATGGGAATCTCAGGGAATTAAATATACTTGCCTCCACTGCGGTGCTTATAAATATCGTGCTGAACCTCATACTGATCCCTGAACACAAGGCGCTTGGGGCAGCCATATCAAGTCTGGTCACCCAGGTTTATATGGCCCTGCTACAGGTCATTATTTCAATTATTAAACTTAGATTGATATCGGATTTTGGGTTTGTAACCAGGCTGGTTGTTTTTGTACTGGTTCTCTTCCTGCTTGGTTATCTGGCCGGCCGGTTCATGGCCAATTGGTACCAGGGAGCGATACTGATGATCCTGTCATCGCTTGTACTAATGTTTATAACAAAACTTATAAGGTTCAAAGATCTCTACAGGATCATTCGATTTGATGAGGTAAATGAGGAATCTTAGGTTACCCGGACTTACAGGCCAGCTGACCGCAGGCTGCATCGATGTCTTGTCCCCTGCTGCGGCGTATATTTACGATCATGTTTAGTGACTCGAGGAAATCCACGAATGCCTGCATCTTTTCAGGTGTGGTCTTATGATGGATGCTGCCCTCAACCTCATTGTACTCAATTAGGTTAATCTTACAAGGAGTAATCTTGCAGAATGCCGCCAGTTCCCTGGCATCCCGCAGGCTGTCGTTAAAATCTTTCATCAAAAGGTATTCATAAGAAATTCGGGTGCCGGTTTCCTGGTAGAATAATTTCAAGGACTCTGCCAGCTCGGGCAAGGGGTTTGATTTATTCACAGGCATCAGGCTGCTTCGCTTTAAATCATTGGCCGTATGCAGGGAAATGGCCAGGTTGAATTTTACTTTTTCCCGGGCAAGCCGGGTAATTCCTTTTGTCAGTCCGGCTGTAGAAAGGGTAATTCTCCTGGGGGATATGCCCAGTCCCTTTTCAGAGGTCATATGGGATATGGCACCTGTGACACTGTCATAATTCAACAGCGGTTCCCCCATCCCCATAAATACATGATTGGAAAGATGGGTTCCATAAGCCTCCTGGCTGGCATCCTGCAGAAGTATTACCTGGTCAAAGATCTCTCCTGCCGAGAGATTCCTCCTGGATTTCAAACTGGCAGTGGCACAAAAGCTGCAATTCAGAGGGCAACCTACCTGTGATGACAGGCATGCAGTTACCCTTCCCTGGCTGGGAATCTGTACTCCTTCCACAATCAATCCATCTGGGCACCGGAAACCAAATTTGCGTGTTTTGTCCTTGCTGATCTGTTCTGTTTTAATAAGCAAACCGGACAAGGTAAAATGCTCCTTTAGAGACTCCCTTAACCTGGCTGGCAGATTGCTCATTCTGTCAAAATCTGTCACACCGTTCTTCCACAGCCATTCCATGATTTGCCGGCCCCTGAATGGTTTTTCTCCCTGTGCCTTCACAAAGGAGGTAATCTCAGTAACATCGACTTGCCTTATATCTTTCAGCATACCGGCAAATGTACAAAACATAAATGCATAGGTAATCTTTTGCTATCCGGCAATATTAAATTAATATTGCATTTTTGTATCCTGACAGCAATGAGGAAGTGGTTGATTACATATCTGATAGGCGTTCTGCTATTCCCGAGCATCCAGGCAGATGAAGGAATGTGGCTCGTGCCGTTGATAAAGGACCTGAATATGGACAGGATGCAGGAAATGGGACTGGAATTGGAAGCCGAAGATATCTACAGCCTGGATAATCCAAGCCTCAAGGATGTAATAGGTTCGCTGGACTATGGAGGTTGTACGGCAGAGATCATTTCTTCCGAAGGGCTCATCATCACCAATCATCATTGTGGGGTGGATGAGATCCAGTTTCACAGTTCCACTGAACATGATTATCTGACCAACGGATTCTGGGCTATGTCCAGGGAGGAGGAGCTACCAAATCCGGGCAAAACCATTTCTTTTGTTATCAGGATGGAAAATGTTACTGAAAAAATCCTCGGTATGGTTCATCTTGAAATGACAGAGGCAGAACGCGAAGCCGAGATTGACAAATCTTCAGAAACCTTGATCGGTGAAGCGGTGGAAGGGACACACTATGAGGCAGTTGTCATTCCATTATATGAAGGAGATGAATACTACCTTGTCGTCATGGAAACCTTTAAAGATGTGAGGCTCGTTGGGGCACCCCCAGAATCCATAGGCCGTTTTGGAGGTGACCGGGATAATTGGGAATGGCCACGTCACAATGCAGATTTCTGTATGATGAGAATTTATACCGGTCCCGATGGGACCCCCGCTGAATTTGCACCGGAAAATATCCCTTATAAACCAGCTCAGTGGCTGCCCATTTCCCTTTCAGGTTATGAGCAGGATGATTTTTCCATGGTCATCGGTTTTCCTGGCCAAACGAACAGGTATGCCACATCTTCAGGGATCAGGGAGATAAAAGAGATCGAAAACAGGAACAGGATCAAGATCCGTGGAGAGGTTCTGGATCTTATGATGGAGGATATGAAAGAAAGTGACAGGGTAAGAATTCAATACACTGCCAAATATTCGAGGCTGAGTAATTATTACAAGTATTCTATTGGACAGAACCTGTCCTTCGACAAACTGGATGTGATCGGGAAAAGAAAATCACAGGAAGATCAGTTTACTCAATGGGTCAGTGGAGATTCTGCAAGAGAAGAAGCTTACGGAGATGTCCTCACGGAAATTAATTCGGTAATATCCGAAAGGACCATGATGGAAAATGCGCTGAGCTACCTGGAAGAGATGTTCCTGCTGCATAAAGCAGTTGAGATCTTCGACTTTGCTACAGTCGCCTTTCCATTTTTTTTCCAGGAGTTGGGTTATGCCTCTGAGCAGCAGGAAATAAATGTATTAATGAAACGGATGGAAGACCGGGGCAGCGATTTTTTCCGTAATTATAATCCCCAAACCGATCAGAAAATTGCATCTGCCATGATGCAATCGTATGCCCTGAATGTTGAACCGCTTTATTATCCAGGACTTTTCAGTACCATTCACGGGGATTTTGATGGGGATATTATCAAATACATCGATCATCTTTACAGGAAATCCATTTTTACCGACCCATCCAGGTTCGAAAAATTCACAAAGAAACCTAAATTCAAAAAACTCCTGAAGGATCCCGCTTTTATGGGATCTTTTTCCATGTACCAGACATACCGGCAGATCCTGGATGAATATGAGGAACTTGATGACCGTTACATTACTGCCAGGCGGAACTATGTTAATGCCCTGCGTGAAATGTATCCTGACAGTGTCTTCTACCCTGATGCCAACTCATCCCTCCGGCTGAGCTACGGTACTGTATGTGATTACCAGGCCCGGGATGCCGTCAGCTATGAATATTATACGACCCTTGCCGGGGTCATGGAAAAAGAAGACACTGGAAACAGGGATTTTCACATACCTGAAAAATTGAAACAATTGTTTGAGGAAAAGAACTATCAGCCTTACGTCCGTGACAATACCATGAGGGTTTGTTTTCTCACCAACCTGGATACTACCGGCGGCAATTCCGGGAGTCCCGTATTAAATGCCAAGGGCGAATTAATAGGTCTGAATTTTGACGGAAACTGGGAGTCTATGAGCGGTGATCTAATATATGAACCTGAATTACAGAGAAGCATCTGTGTAGACATAAGGTATGTACTTTTCATCATTGATAAATTTGCCGGCGCACATCATTTAATCCAAGAAATGGATATCAATGACCAAAGATAAAATCATCATTTATACAGACGGTGCGGCAAGAGGTAATCCGGGTCCGGGAGGATACGGAGTGGTCATGAAGTATGGTTCGCATAGGAAAGAACTTTCACAGGGTTACCAATTTACAACCAATAACCGGATGGAACTGCTGGCCGTTATTGTGGCACTGGAGCACTTGAAAAAGAATGGTTCACAGGTGACCGTGTACAGCGATTCCCGCTATGTATGTGAACCAGTAAACCAGCGATGGTTGCTTGATTGGGAGCGTAAAGGATTTAAAAAAAAGAAGAATCCGGACCTGTGGAGAAGGTTCCTGGAATCATACAGAAAACACCGGGTCAGGCTTGTCTGGGTCAAGGGGCATAGCAATATCCCGGAAAATGAACGCTGTGACCAACTTGCTGTTGAGGCCTCAAAACAGGTAAATTTGCCGGTTGATGAAGGTTATCAACAGGATGAGAATACTTTGTTCAATTAATTCCTGTTCGATCAGTCATTTTTTATTATTTTGAGGTGCTTAATATCGGGCCATTTGAATTCAGCTTCAATATCAATATTGCAGTACAAGGGGAAGTTTACCTTCGAAAGGATTGGTATACTTTTAAATGATCTGAAGAATAAAAAGGACACCTATCAGATCGATCCGGTTCAATATAAAAAACTTCTCACCCTGATGATTGAAATACTTGAGAATGTTCTCAAATATTCCGATCGTTTTGAGGTTTTTGTAATGGATCATCCGGATTATCAGCCAGAATTTGAATTAAACCTGAACGAAGACGGGTTTATCCTTACGTCCCGGAATCCGGTCAGGGATAAGGACAAAAAGGAGATCTCAAGACGGATATATAAAATCAATACCTCAGACGAAGATGAACTGAAGAAAATATACCGGGATACCATTACCAATGGGATTTTCACAGAGAAGGGGGGGGCCGGACTGGGGTTTATTGAGATGGCAAAGATCACGACAAACACTTTAGTATTTTCATTTAAACCTATTGAAAAGGGTTTTTCATATTTTGAACTTTCATTGCATATTAATCATTTAGAAGAAGAAGATCATGGATAATCTAATCATTCCAGCTACTGACTTTACACCCTCCGTAATTTTCAAGATTGAATCCGGACATATGGAATTATCAGGGGTATCCAGACCTGAAGATGTGGCCAGCTTTTATGAGGGCCCGCTGGGGTGGTTGTCAAAACTGGAAGAATCCATCCAGAATACGCCGGAGTATAAATATGAACTTCCCGAACTTCGGTTCAGTTTTAAAATGACCTATTTCAATTCCGGTTCCTCCAAATATATGATACAGATACTCAGAAGACTAAGAAACCTGACCAGGATAGGAGTTGATGTGAATATTGATTGGTATTATGAAGAAGGGGATGATAAAATGCAGGATGATGGTGAAGACCTCGCCGAAGCTGTAGAGCTGAATTTCAATTATATCGAAGTCTAGATATACCACCCATATCATGTTCCGATCCGTACAGGTGTGTCCATTAACGAACACATAATCAGGCAAATAAAATCTCCCCTGAATAATAACTGTCAGATTTACAGTTACATAATTATAATGGCATAAAATGTGAGACAATTTGTGCAAGGGTTTGAGTATGTTCAGAAATTATGTAAAAGTTGCCTTCCGGAACCTGATAAAGTACAGGATCCATTCAATCATTAACATTCTGGGGTTATCGATAGGGATTGCCATAAGCATTCTGATATTGATCCTTGTACAGGACGAATTAAGCTATGATAAGTACAATGACCACTGGAAGCGCATTTATCGTGTCAATCGCCTGGCAGAAATAGATGGCACTCATTTTAACGGCGCGATGACACCGCTTGCACTGAAAGAAGAACTCGTCAGGGATATCCCGGGGGTAGAGGCAGCCACCAGGCTGATCAAAGGCAGCCATAAAAGGGTAAGTTTCGAGACTACCCATCTTTCAGCTGAAAATTTCTATTATGCAGATGAGTCATTTTTTATGATATTCAGTATTCCCTTGCTTCAAGGGGATCCTTCGACCGTATTATCAGATTCACTGACCATAGTGCTGACAGAAAGTACTGCCAGCACATATTTCGGGGACGATGATCCCATAGGTAAGATGCTTGAGCTGGATAATGGTCTGAGTTTCAGGATTACAGGGATATGTAAAGATGTTCCTGGTAATTCCCATTTTCATTTCGACTACCTGGCTTCCCTGAAGTGGATTGAAAAGGCGTATCATAAAGAACGCTGGGCGGCCGAGATCACAACTACATATCTCCTCGCAAGACAGGAAAACCCTGGTGAGACTATTCAGGCTTATCTACCTGGCATTATCGAGAGGAATATAATTGCGGAACTTGACGGTTACATCGGTGAAGAATCCATGGATTTTACAGATGATGATTCATTTGAGTACTACCTGCAGCCAGTCTCGGATATACACCTGAATTCAGTGGAGGAAGGCGAGTTTGAGAGTGGAACGGACAAGGTATATATTTACGTATTTATCTTCATTGCCCTGCTCATCCTGATCGTTGCCTGTGTCAATTTCATGAACCTGTCTACGGCAAAATCTGTTACGAGGGCAAAAGAAGTAGCCCTGAGAAAGGTCATGGGTGCAAGTACCCGGCAGATGATCTTCCAGTTCCTGTCCGAATCGGTTCTCTTTAGCTTTATGGCATTGTTCCTGGCTCTGGTTGTACTGGAATTATTACTCCGGCCATTGAATTTATACCTGGACAAAAACCTGGATATTTTTTACCTGGACAATTGGTACCTGGTACCTGGTTTTATTCTTGGGGCCTTTTTAATCGGCATATTTTCAGGGAGCTATCCTGCATTCTATCTTTCGGCCTTTAAAGTGGTCCATATTCTAAAGGGAAGGAATTTCAGGGGGATGCGCAGCACCCGCCTCAGGGGATTCCTGGTTTTATTACAGTTTTCCATCTCCATTATACTCTTCATTTCAAGCATGATCATTTATCAGCAGGTCAGATTCTTCAGAAACTCAAACCTGGGATTCAATCAGCAGAATCTGTTAGTCATACAACGGGCATACGCCATACAGGACCAACGGGATACCTTCAAGGAGATCCTGCTTAAGCATCCCGATATTAATGCAGCCTCTGTTTCTACCGCCCTGCCTGGAAGTACACTTGAGCCATATCCTTTCTATATTGATACTCTCGATGTCGAACAGCTGGTATATTTAAGGCCGGTAATGGCGGATTTTGATTTTATGAGGACCATGCAAATGCATTTGCTAGGGGGAGATTTTTACCAGTCAAAAGATGCTGAATGCTATGGTTCATTGATGATCAATGAATCAGCAGCACGTGAGATTGGATTTGAGAATCCTGTTGGAATGCATCTGTCGGGTTATAGCCTGATGGGAGAGAAAATGGATTACACCATACAGGGGGTCGTAAAAGATTCTCATTTTGAATCTCTGCACAATGAAATAAAACCAATTGCCTTTACCCTGCTACCTGAAAAATCCCATGCCCAGTATTTATCTGTAAGGATCTCAGGTGATAATATGCCGAAATCAATGGCGTATATCGAGAAGGTGTGGAAGAAATTTGTCAAGGATGAACCTTTTGATTATTACTTTCTGAACGAAGACCTTGATGCCTTATATAATGAAGAGGAAACCACGGCAAATATTTTTGCCATCTTCTCCTTCCTTGCTATCTTCATTGCTATTCTGGGGTTGATTGGTATGGCATCTCATATAGCTGAACAGAAGACAAGAGAGATAGGGATCAGAAAAGTACTGGGTGCCTCGATGCCGAAAATTACCATGATGTTATCCGCCCAGTTTACCAAATGGGTAATATGGGCAAACCTGATCGCCTTCCCGGTCGCATATACAGGCATGAAGCTATGGCTCGGGAAATTTGCCTATCATATAAATATGGAAGCATGGTTTTTCTTCCTGGCCGCTATCCTCGCCCTGGTAATTGCGCTTGCCACAGTCAGTTTTCAGGCCATACGGTCAGCCAGTGCAAATCCTGTCGAGGCCTTGCAATATGAATAAAGAAATAAATTTCCCCAACCAATGTTTAAGAATTTTCTCAAAGTTGCCATACGAAACATAGTCCGGCAAAAGATCTATTCCCTGATCAATATTTTTGGATTAGCAATAGGACTGGCTTGCAGCCTGCTGATAATGGTTTTCATAACGCATGAGCTGAGTTACGATCAGTTCCATGGCAAGAAGGACAGGATTTACCGCCTGTGCATCAAAGGAAAACTGGGAGAGACAGAGATGAACATGGCCTATACTGCTGTACCCACGGCTTCAGCATTGAATGATGAATTTCCGGAAATTACAGAGGCGGTCAGACTGGAGCTCTGGAATGATATACTTTTCAAATACGGTGAAAAAACTTTTGTTGAGGATGATCTGCTATGGGTGGATTCAAGCTTTTTCAAGGTTTTCGATTTCAAATTGGTCAGTGGTCAGGCGGACCGTGTTTTAACGGAACCCCAGACCATCGTAATTACTGAGAAAATGGCCAATAAATATTTCGGGGATGAGGACCCGGTTGGCAAATCCATTAATATGGGTTCGGATACCACAGAATACCGCATCACCGGGATCGTCGAAGATCCCCCGGAAAACAGCCATATCGGATTTAACTTTATTGCCTCTTTCCATAGCCTGGACAAGGCAAACAGCACTTTCTGGCTGAGCCATAACCTGAGCACCTACTTCCTGCTCGGGGAGGGAGTCAATGTCAAGCTCCTGGAGGAAAAGATCCAGCCGGTTATGCTGAAGTATGTCGGACCGGAGATTAAACAATTCCTGGGCGTACAGGTTGACCAGTTCCTGGAGGTAGGCAATTCTTATGGAATGTATTTGCAGCCCTTATCCGACATCCATCTTAATCCCGAGGTCCAGCAGAGCATGAAACCCCCTCATGAGAAGAAATATATCTATATTTTTTCATTGATTGCTGTCTTCATTCTGGTCATCGCCTGTATCAATTTCATGAACCTGTCTACAGCCAGGTCAGCAAACAGGTCACGCGAAGTTGGTTTGCGGAAAGTATTAGGTTCATCCAGGAACCTGCTTGTTGGACAATTCCTGATGGAATCTATCTTTCTTTCCCTGATCGCCCTGATCCTGGGCATAGTGATCCTTGAACTGCTGCTGCCGGCTTTCAGCAACCTGGTACATCTTGATCTCAGGGTTGAGTATTTCGAGAATCCTCTAATCATTCCGTCCCTGCTCATCCTGGTTATTTTTGTCGG
>DAOUVF010000286.1 GCA_030667765.1 Bacteroides sp. | reverse complement strand
CCCCGGTAATAAAGCCGGTATCCGGCATCGTCTTTAATGATGGTACTATACGCGCAAAATGGTCCTTCCCAGGGCTTATCGAAAAAGAGAACAATACCTTCATCCTTTGGTTCATGCAAGATACGTTGTACATTGTTTTGCTTTTCGATAAGAAAAGTATCCACAAATAACTCCAGGCGGGAACCTATATTCACAATATCGTCATCATTTACATAAGTGCCACCGACATACAACGACTGGCCACTCCAGAGAAAAGGTAAAGCTGTCAATAAAAGAACAATGAAAACGACTTTTTCATGTCTGGGGAATAAGTATTTGTTTATAAGCATCATACGCATGGTGGTTTAAAAAATTAATAACTCCGATTAATGAAATAATTATTCTTTTGCGACGGGCAGAATTTTCTGCACAATCCATTTTCTCATTTCCTGATCCTCCGGCTTTGCAGAGGATAAGATATGAAATTAGATGATACATTAAAAGGGTAAAATATGGTGCCAGGTTCATTCGGAATATCGAAAAAAATTCCGATGAAATCAACACCTTTTAATTAAAAAAGTTATTTTACAATGGCCGGAATGATAAAAGTGTCAAGAAGGCGCCATGGGGTTTCCATCTGGAAACCATCCTCTTCATTATGGTAATTGTTGAACAGGACGATCAGATCATATTCCGGAATGAGCATGAGTATTTGTCCACCAAACCCGACCGCCGCGATCAGTCCATCTTCATGGACCCACCACTGGTAGCCATAATACATCCCGGGTATGTCTCTCCGCAGGATATGTTTGCTGGTTGACTCTGTAACCCATGATTCTGAGATTAGCTGCCTGTCTTCCCAGAGGCCACCGTTCAGGTAAAGCAAGCCAAATTTTGCAAGGTCCCTGGGTTTGAGGTATAGTCCACTGTATCCCCTGGCCGCCCCATCCTGGTTTACTGACCAGTGATAATCACTGATCCCCAGGGGACTGAAAATTTCCCGGGCTGCAAATGAATCCAGCCTTACCCCGGTTTGCTTCTGAAGGATGATGGATAAAGATGAGAGATGCCCGAGTTGTAATTAAAGGCCTCTCCGGGGGAATTGAGCAATGGCTGGTCCAGGATGAACTGTATGCTCCCTTCACTATTTCTCCACTGCCTGAATGTGTTGCGCTCATCCGAATAGAGATACTGCAGTTCATACCATTCAAATCCATCTGTCATTGACAGGGCGTGCTGAAGGGTGATCTCGTCCTTTCCTTCAGGATATGCCACCTGGTACTCTGGAAAAAAGTCGAGGAGTGGTGTGTCAAGGGATGGTATGAGTCCCCTGTCATTAGCCACCCCAAATGCTGCCGAGGTTACACTTTTTGTACAGGAAAAGACATAGTGAATGCTGTCACTGCTATAATCATCATCATAATACTGCTCGGCCACGATGTATCCTTTGCGGATCACAATGACCGAGTGAACATCAATATGCAATCTCATCTGGAGAACCATGTCCTCATTCATCTTACGCAGAAGTTCTGGGTCCATTCCCACCTCTTCCGGCTCACAGCTTTTCCACCCGTCTATCGGCCAGTATGGTCCCTCGTATGGTCCGCTTCCCAGGATGGCACTGGAGGGGAATGTGGGACTGAAATCCCTGTCCTGTTCACAGGATGCTAACAGGAGGAATACACAGATAAATGATAATATATAAAGGGCCGTTCTTTTCATATTAGAATTGTATCCGGTATGTGAGAAGTGGTATCAGGGTATTCTGATACTCAACTTCAATAGATTGTGTTGCATGTTTATAATTAGTACGAAGCTGGTTCTTGTTATTGGTCAGGTTAATGAACTCCAGCTTCCACTCGGAGGTGTACCTGGGCCTGTTCCTTCTAAAATACACCATCAGGTCTATCCGGAAATAATTATCCAGCTTTTCCGTAAATCCATAATCCCATACCCGGATCTCCCTGCCGGCATCAATCGATGCATCCAGGTCTATGGGCAATTCCCGGAACCCGCCTGTCCATATATAACGTGTACTGAGCCCGATCACATTCCTCCTTCCCGGTCCAACTGGAAACTCCTTAGTAAACATACCCGAGTTGGTAAAAGATCCGTCATACCTGGTGGGGTACTGCTCGTCCATGTAATTTTTATATTTGGATTCATAAAGTGATCCGGTCAAGAGAGCTGAATACCCATTGGAAAACAATTTTTCCAGGGTCAGCTCCACTCCCTTATTGAAGCCTGTACCCCTGTTCACCAGTATATTACCCTCGAAGCCGTAATCAAAATTCATGGTAGAGAAGTAAGGCGGGAAGGGATAAACCGGTATGTCGTACTGGTACTGGTAGTAAACTTCTGTTTTGAAAAGCCAGTCAGTATTGGGCCGGTACTGATACCCCAGGATGTAATGTTGTGCCTTGGCCAGTTCCAGGTCTTTGTTAATCTGTACTTTTTCCCCGTCATGCATGGTTTTTTTCCCGGTATAAAGGGTAAAGGATTCCCTCCGGCTGTGGATTCCGAATCCTGCACTAAGATTGTGTTTTGGCAGAAATTGCCAGGACAGGCTCATCCTGGGTTCGATGGAATTGTTCTGATTCAGAAGCAGATGTATATAATGAATACCAGTGTTCAGCGTCAGGGAAGGGATAATCCTGAAGCGCCAGTTCAGGTGGGCCTGGACTATGCCTGTGCTTCCTTGGTCATCAACATATATTTGTTCAAAATCAATCTCGCTGGAGTACAAGGGATGACTGGGGTCTAGGGCCCTGTTGGAGAGTGTATCTGAATGCCATCCCATGAAAGAATTGTAGAGTGCGTGGGTATAAACCAGACCGGTCCGGATTTTGTGTTTTGCACTAAGCTTTTGATTCAGGGTGACCGATATCCGCGGCGTAATATCCCTGACATCGTTGTGGGAAGTGTAATCAACCGGATCTGCAGACGATCCCATGTTCCTGTATGTATCCCATCGGTATTTCCAGAAGGAAAAGGCGGCGATGGTCTTGATCCTTGTAGATTCAGTTATACCAATTTCGTTTGAGACACCCAGTGTTGCTATGTCATTGTACCAGTCATAACCAGAATCTCCCTTCTCGTGGCTTTTCCCCCCGATCCCGAAAATGGAGAAGGTCCCCATACGTCTTGAAGGGAGGTGAAACTTAAAAGTCAGATCCGCAAAATCCGGGGTATGGTCCATCAGTCCCGCCATGCTGATCAACCCCAGTGTATAAAACCTGAACTGGGCAATATAGGTGGCACCGGTTTGCCTGTTCAGGGGGCCCTCGGCCATAAACTCGGTGCCGATCACACCGATCTGGAAAGTTTGTTCGTGTCTTTCATTATTCCCCGTCCTGAGGTTGATATCAAATACTCCTGATAGCGCATTTCCATATTCAGCCGGGAAAGCACCGGTAAAAAAATCTGAGCGCCCAAGCATGTTATTGCTCAGCATATTAATACCCCCGCCTGATGAACCAATCTCCCCGAAATGATTCATGTTTGGAACCTCGATCCCCTCCAACCTCCAGAGTAATCCTTTGGGACTGTTACCCCGGATTACGATCTGGTTCTGGCCATCATTCGGACTAGCCACTCCGGGCAGGGATACAGCGACTCTGGAAATATCGTTCATCGACCCGGGGATGTATGTGAGATCGTCTCCTGAAAGTGGAATGGCACTGATTACGGCCAGGTCATTTACGGGTTTAAGCTTATCTATCTTATGCCTAACAGTTACCTCTCCGATATCCAGGATGGATTCTTCCAGCTCAAATTGCAGGACGGTTTCCTTGCCGGAATGGACCACCAGTCCGGGAAGGCTTTTGCCTTCATATCCCATGCAGGAGATTTCAAGCTCATGCCTGCCAACCGGGATCTCTTTCAGGCGGAACTTCCCCTCAAGATCGGTAACGGCTCCTTTCAGGGGACTGGCAATAAAGACGTTCACACCGGGTATGGGGAGTCCGGAGTCCTTATCTATGATCCTGCCCCTGACGGTCTGGGTCAGGCCTGTATTTTCCTTTTTCGGAATGAGCAGGATCTTGTCCTTCTTTACGATATAATCAACCGGAAGATCCCTCAGCATTGCATCCAGCACCTCTTTTACCGTATGTTCTCCTGCACTGAGGACAACTTCCTGCCCGACGGGGATCTTATTTCCATATGAAAATGTAAAGTCCCCTTCCCGGCCTATGATCTTGAGTGCCTGTTCCAGTGTGGTAACCTGGTTATTCAGCTGGATCTTTTTGTCCAGTATTGACATCTTTCCCTGGGCCAATGCTGCTGCCTGGCATAATAGAATTAGGGTGAAGATTAATATAATGGATCTATTCTTCATTTGTCTGAACATCGAAGGCCCTGACCTGTATCCTGCCATCTGCTTCTTCAAAAGCTATATCAAGTACCAGAGAGATTTCCTCCAGCACTGCGTCAATTTTCTGATTATTAAAAGTGCTCGTGAGCGCTAGTGTATCAAGTCCCGTGTCCATGATATTGAACTCCTTGTAAAAATGTTTCTCCAGCTGCTTTAATACCTGTGGCAGGGGTGTATTATCAAATGTCAGGGTCCGGGTTTTCCAGCTAAGGAAATT
>DAOUVF010000411.1 GCA_030667765.1 Bacteroides sp. | reverse complement strand
TGATCGATTTGAGCAGTGTATTCTTCCAGTGCGGTTATTTCCAGCACACTGGTTTGATTGGCTGGATGCAGGAAATTATTCACCTTATCACTCGCGGACGCGGAGACTTCATCGAAAGTGACAAAATAGCCTTGAACACTATTGTTTGCATGTACCAGGATAAGGTTTCGGCTATGCGTTTTGGATGACAGTGAAGGGCCATCTGAACCAACCGCAAAATCAAGTCCCGCGGAAGTAAAACCCTCTGTTATTCCACCACCCAATCTTGAATCATGATTGTCTCCATTTATGGTTAAGGTGTTGTTCAGGTCTGCCTCACGGACGGGTGATCCAAGTCTTCCTCCATTCACCAGGAGACGATTGCCATAACCCGACAGTGCCAGGCCATTTACCTCGTAATGTGTGTGCCACTCATCCTGGGATTTAATATTGTAAAGTACGGCATGTAATCCGTTAGGGTCATCTTCCTTTTCCCTGAAGAATGCTCCTCCGTTTTCATAAATCTTACTTGACGGGACAACCGGGTCAGGTAAGGCCTGTCCCGGCAAAATGTAAGTTAATATATGGCCTATTGCCGGAACACCCTCTAGATACCATGCAGCGTACCCGGCTGCTTCCATATCATAATTCACAACACGGCGAAGCAGCATATAATTGCCAATTCCCTGGGTAGGCAACATATCGCCAAAAATGGCCATCTCTTTTGCGCAATTGATGCTTGAACCAAATAGCCAGCGCTGGAATTTCCGGATTCGTTCGTTATTGTAATAACTATTATCTATCCCGGTATACTCCAGAACATCCATATAGCCTGATTTTGAGACCCGGCTGTTTCCACCACCCACTCTCTCCCAGGCATAATGATTGGTTACCGGGCTCACACCATCAGGTGTAATCTGGTGCAAAATAGCATCGTAATATTTAGTATCTGGCTCTGTCCTGTCTCCTTTATAAATGTCCCAGGCACCATGTGTCCCATACCGAACCGTTTTCCATGAACCTTCCCTGTTAACTTTAAATATCTGGTTTTTTATTACCTCCTCACAGGCCTGAATATCTTCGTATGAAAGTGCATTGTAAACAATATCCAAAGCCAGGATAGCCGAGAAAAACGATCCCATGGGTTTAACCACCTTCCCCCAATCTACACTTTCTTCTATTTCTACCGTAGAATATTTATCCAATATGGCATCCCTGACACGTTCCGCATGAATGGTGGAATCTCCTTCGTCTAAAATATAAGCAAGGGCTGCCGCTCCCACATATTCCTGGAGTTTATACGGATCGTTTGAACTTCCTGCCCTGGAGCGGTCAATTGCATCTTCTTTCATTGATTTCCAGGGTTCCGAGGAAGCCTTATCCCGCAGAGCCTGGAACTGGTCTTTCTTTACAATTAAAAAGGGATGATGTGTCTCTTTATCTCCATTGTTGGGATCATCAACCGGTGCGTCTTTTTTGCAACTGAAAATTCCCAATAAAACCAGAGCTGTTATCCAAATAATATTTATCATCTTCTTCATATTATTTAATAATCTTTTTGTATCACTTTTCATTAAAACAGATTTGGACGAAACATGTACGCTTCCCCAAAAATGATTCATAAATTTATGCATAATTAAAATATATAGTATGATTACCAGAGCTGAGCTTAAGGAATCCTGTGAGCAGGCCCTTAAATTGATTGTCGCAGCCGGGATCCATCTGTCCGAAACAGAGTCAGTAAAGATAACGGCTGCTGATTTCGGACTGAGCCGCCTCAGAGAGGAAGGGATACAGATCCTTACCATGTTTGAAACAGACCGGGTGGCTGGCAAGATCCTGGTACTGCTTCCATACCAAACCATTCCTGAACACTGGCATCCGGCAGTGGGTGATGATCCGGGAAAGGAAGAGATTATAAGGGCAATCAGCGGGGATCTGTATTTCTACTTACCAGGAGAAGACACTTTAAAACACGGATTTATCGTAGCAGGGAAAGAGGACTGTTATACCATGAGAAATGAGGTCGTTTTGCTTCCCGGAGAGCAGCTTATTCTACAACCAGGCACCAAACATTGGTTCCAGGCGGGTGAAAGCGGGGCAGTCATGTATTCTTTCTCCACGACAGTGCGAGACATATTGGACCAGTTTTCAGATCCTAATGTTGTAAGGGAAACTAAGATTGTTGACTAAGTATATGCAAAAGATGATAAATAAAGTTATACCGGGCTTCCTGATTGTCGCCCTGATATTTGGATGCAAGCAACAAAATAGCCAGATAGCGTTGCTGGAAAAACCAAATATCCTCATCTTGCTCGCTGATGATATGGGATATGCAGACCTGGGATGTTACGGTGGTGCCTCAAATACGCCCAACCTCGACCGGCTTGCCGAAAGCGGAATTTTATTCACGGATTTTTATGCTGCTGCCCCGAATTGTTCTCCATCACGCGCAGGACTGCTTACCGGTCGTGCACCCTCGAGAACGGGAATGTACAGTTACAGGCCGCCGAGCCACCCCATGCACCTGAGGGATGAAGAAATCACCATTGCCGAAGTTCTACAGGATGCCGGATACCAGACATCACATTTCGGCAAATGGCACCTGGGAACTTTGCCTTTTGATTCCATCCTGCGACATCCACAGCCATCAGACCAGGGTTTCGGCTATTCTTTTGGTACCGAAAGCAATGCGATCCCTTCCCATCTAAATCCCATAAACTTTGTAAGGAACGGTGAACGCCTCGGAACACAGCAAGGTTACTCATGCCAGATCGTAACGGATGAAGCAATTTCATGGCTGACTGATCTGTATGATACTGGCGGGGCCTTTTTCATGTATCTAGCCTTTCATGAACCTCATGCAAAGGTCGCCTCCCCTCCCGAACTGGTGGAAAAGTATAGAGAGTATCCGACATTTGATGCAGAGTACCTGGCCAATATTGAGAACCTAGACTCGGCTGCAGGAAGAATAATCCGATACCTCGAGATTAACCAATACCTGGATAATACTCTCGTTCTATTCAGTTCTGACAATGGGTCCTACAGGCAGGCATCAAATGGAGACCTCCGGGCCGTAAAGAGTTATCTCTACGAAGGAGGTATCCGAGTTCCCGGTATTGTGCACTGGCCGTCATTGATTAAAGCGGGAAAGATCATCAACCAGCCTGCCGGATTTGTGGATATCATGCCCACGATTTGTGATATCCTGGAAATTAATCCCCTCAACGACAGGGTAATTGACGGGACAAGCATTCTCGGACTGCTAAAAGGTGAGGAATTCAC
>DAOUVF010000287.1 GCA_030667765.1 Bacteroides sp. | reverse complement strand
TAAGGCATGATTACACTGATGCATACAGGGAGCTGACGCGGGACTTCTATCTTGCATTCTGAGGGCAATTCAACAAGGCTTTTTAATGGCAAAACAGTCAAAGCGTGTTATTCTTCTATGAAACGAATGCCATAGCTTTCCAGTTCATCCAGCACAGGTTCGTAAATCTCTTCATGTATGGGGATATGAACCCCTGTCATTTTGATCTTTCCCTGCAATATCAGTTTTGTGGCAATGGCAACCGGCAAACCGACGGTAATTGACATGGCGGTATTGACGGTATCTTCTCCTTTATGGGCCATGGACGAAACAATACGCTCTTTTTTGCCTTTCAGGAAATATTCAAACTGGTGCTGCATGACGATCATGTCCTTGTCATCAGGTTCCAGCTTCAGTTTCTCTTCAAGCAGGTACTGGAGGATCCTGGCAGGAGTACGGTCCTGTATCCCTGCTTTTCTCCGCTCGAACATTCCGAGCCATGCCAGCTTTTGCATTATGTCCCCGTTTGGATCGATCTCCAGGTACCTGGCCAGTTTCGTTTCTACTGGATCAACGATATTATATGCCAGGAAACTGTTGGTGAAATCACGGTAAGTCATTTCTCCGGGGAATTCGACCTCGTATGAATCATCAGTGGCACCAAGCTGCACGAGGGCATTCCATGCATCACAAAAACCCAACCTGCGGATAGTCCCGCGAAACATGGTTGACAGATCATGCAACTGGTAATCCTCCTGGTAGGTCAGGGAATCACGGTTGGGGTAAGCCTCAAACTTTCCCAGGTTAAGTACCTTGATTATTTCGTAGCGCTGAAAAAGCTTATGGTAGGGAATATATTTGAATTTTCCATTGTGCAGGAACCTGGCCCCTGCCTGGCCGGCCAGGACGACATTCCTCGGGTTCCAGGTAAATTTATAGCGCCATGGATTATTATCGTAGGTCGGTGCTACGAGTCCACCGGTATTGGACTCAAAAACATCAATCTCACCTCCCATTGTACGTATCCTGTGTATGATGCGCATAGCCGACATATGGTCTATGCCCGGGTCCACACCTATTTCATTCAGCAGTATAACCCCCTGTTTTCTGGCCTCAGCATCGAGTCCCCTGATCTCCTCCGATACATAGGAGGCCGTTACGAGAGGTTTCCGGCTTTTTACACAGTTTTCAGCAACCAGGTAATGCATCCTGGCGGGCAGCATGGAGATCACAATATCAGCAGCATCGATTAATTTTCCACGCAGGCCTTCATCCATAACATCAAATTTCATCCCTTTGCCCTCAGGATGATTGTCAATCTTCTGCATGGCAAGTTCTTCGTTGATATCACCAAGGGTAATACGCCAGTTGTTCTCCTGCGAGTGATCCAGCAAGTACTTTATCAGGGTTGAAGAGGAGAGTCCGGCTCCAAGTATGAGGATATGTTGCATTTGGTTCAGGGTTTCCTTCCGGAATTTAAAGTTAATATCCCGGTCATTAATTATGGTTTGATTTCATGAGTTGTAAAACATGAATGATATGAAAAAGGGGGTCGCCTAAAGACAACCCCCTACACAAGGAAACATCCGGCAATGGATCTCTAGCCTCCTGTGTAATATAGATTTTGTACCAGGTTTTCCGGATTGGCCTCCATTTCACGTTCAGGAATCGGAAGGATGAGGTTGCCTGCATTATAGGGATACTCTCCTATACTTTCCTTCCAACGTTTCAGGTCATGAAGCCTGAGTCCCTCCCAGCACAGCTCGAGATATCTCTCCTGGCGGATGGCATCCCTGTCGACACTGGGCAGGAGATTCGTCTGAGCTCTTGCCCGGACGGTATTAATATCTTCCAGGGGTGCTGCACCATGGCTTGTACCGGCTTCGAAGTTGCCTTCAGCTCGGGTCAGGTACATTTCAGCCAGGCGTATTACCGGGAAATTCCTGCGGCTGTCACCGTATTTTGCACAATTGATAAAACCTGAATTGGTTGTACCAATGCCTATGTAATACATCTCTGTGACATTATCAATCTGGGTAACTTCCGGAATGGTTTCCGTCATCAGGCCTCCCCTGCGGTCATTTGGACCAAAATTGTCCAGGAAGGCAGAGTTGATTTCCACATCACCTCTTCCCTGACCTGCCAGGGAAGCATAATGAGTGGAAAGGCCACCGTTGCTTTCACCGTGGTTACTGGTCTCTGTCTGGCGAATAGCGAAAACGTCTTCAGATACGAAGCCTTTATTGTTAAATGCTTCCAACGGATCTTCAACGAGTGCATATTCCCCGGACTGAATCACCCTGTCAGCTTTTTGAGCAGCTTCCTCATATTTTCCCTGTTGCAGGTAGATCCTGGAGAGATATGCACTTGCCGAGTAAGTGGAAATGTAACCATCATTGCCTCCAAAACCATTCAGCATGGTCTCTGCATCACCCAGATCTGCAAGGGCCTGGGCGTAAACCGCTTCTACAGTAGCCCTGGTTGGAAAGGTTACATCTTCTGCTGCGACGGTAGCGGAAAGGATCAGGGGAACAGCGGGCTGGTCATTGGTCTGACCGGCTTCGTAGGGGAGTCCCCAGAACCTCGCCAGCTCAAAGTAAACCATTCCACGGATACCCTTTGCTTCTCCTTCAATCCGCTGCCTCTGGTCTGCATCTTCAACTACATCCAGGACGCCGAGGACGGTGTTTGTAATATTGATCACCTCGTAAGCCCTGATCCAGTCATCCCTGACCATCAGGTTGGTTGTGGTAATGGCCTTTCGGTTGTATTCGCGTTGTTCCTCGAATGAACCGACCCAGGAAACATCCCCGGTAGTAGCCAGGAGTTCGCTGGCAAAATTGAATCCACCTCCCCATAGTTCACCACTTTCATTGGTGCCAAATGTCCCTTTAATTCCTTCATAGGCTGAGATCAGCAACAGTTGGACGTCTTCCCCATTGCTAATAGCTGTTTCTGCGCTGATTTGTTGCCTTGGTTCAATGTCAAGGTACTTGTCACAGGATGTAAACATGAATCCTGTCAGCAGTACTGCGATCATGTATTTCACATATATCTTTTTCATCTTCTTTTGATTTTGAGTTTTACTGGCATTCATCATAATCCTACGGTTATACCAACGGTTATTGTCCTGGCCTGTGGAGCCGTATAGAAGTCCTGTCCCTGTGAGATATTGATGGTCGTAGTAGAATAGTTGGTCCCCAGGAAGTTAACCTCCGGATCCCAACCTTCGTAACTGGTCCATGTAAACAGGTTGGTGGCCGATGCATAGATCCTGAGGCTGCGAAGCTTCATCCTTTCGACCACTGAAGAAGGCAGACTGTACCCGAAACTGACACTCCTTAATCTCAGGTAGGAGGCATCGCTAAGGTAACGTGAGGAAGCATTGGTCCCGGAAAACTCATTCCCCAGGAATACGGCTTGGGGTACATCTGTAATATCACCCGGCTTTTGCCATCTGTTTAGCTGGCTCTTGGTCTGGTTATCCAGCCAGCCGGATGAATTTGAAGATTGCCACTGGCCACCTCCGTTGTATACGCTATTTCCATAGACATAGGATAAGAGGATGTTCAGGTCGAATCCTTTGAAGGTGAATGTATTGGTCATACCGCCTACGAAATCGGGATTAGGACTTCCGACCACTAGGTTTGGTGCGATGTTGTAATCGTCCGTGGTTTCACCGTTTTCCAGGTAATAAATGGCATGACCGTTATCCGGGTTCACACCGGCATAACTCCTTGTTACAAATACACCAATGGGCTCCCCTTCACGCACACGGTTCTCCCCGACAATAATATCGGGACCGTTAATATCGAGTACTTTGTTCCTGTTCTGGGAGATGTTAAAGCTGGTATTCCACTTGAACTGGCCTACAAGGTTGCTGGTATTTATTACCAGTTCCCAACCTTTGTTTTCCAGGGATCCCACGTTTTCGGTTACGGAAGTAAAGCCGGAGGTAGACGGCAGGGTCCGTGCAAGCAACAGGTCTGTGGTTTTTTTGTAATAATAATCGAGTTCACCATTGATCCTGTTCCTTATCAGACCGAAGTCAATTCCAATATCATACTGGCTGGTGGTTTCCCATTTCAGGTCTGGGCTTGCCAGTGTCCATGGCCGTATCCCCGATGTGCCGGCGTAATCAGCTCCCCGGTAGGTTCCAAGGTGAGCGTAATTGCCGATCCCTGAGTTCCCGACAACACCATAGCTTCCCCGGAGTTTCAGGAAACTCAGCCAGTTAGCATTCTGCAGGAAATTTTCCCTGGACATGATCCAGCCCAATGATGCGGCAGGAAATACACCATAGCGGTTGTTTATCCCGAACCTGGATGAACCATCATATCGCACACTGGCTGTCAACAGGTACTTGTCCATCAGCTTGTAATTGGCACGTGCGAAATAAGACAGGTAGGCAAATGCGCTCTCCTCTGACGTAAATGCAGATGCAGTAGTTGCACTGGCAATGGTCTGGAAGGCATCCGTTGGAAAACCGGTTGCCTGGATCCAGTGCAGATCTCTTTCTACATTTTCAAATGTCATACCGGCGATAGCTTCCAAAGCATGGTTATTGCCAATTTGACGTGAAAAACTCAGG
>DAOUVF010000424.1 GCA_030667765.1 Bacteroides sp. | reverse complement strand
TGCATCGGCAATACTGCTTATTTCTGTTACCTCAAGGTCGGAAAATATGGCCTGAACCTGGCTCCGGGCGTTCTTAATCCTCCCATCATGACAAATACAGCCTAATGCCTCTATCTTATTTATTTTACCTTCCATCCCCAGAACCTCCTGCAGGTCTTCAAGATGGAATGATACTCCCTGATCCCTCATTCCTTTACCCTCTTCCAGCCTTTTGTCAACTATAAAACTATATTGTTTGCCATCCACACCGTCAATAATAAAAGGGGCTCCCGGCATTATATTCTTTGCTACCAATGCACCTAGCTGGACTGTACCTTTTTTCACATCAAATCCCATGGTTTCCTGCCTGTTGAGGTATTTCTGCTCGGCTTCATCTTTATACCCGTATAAGATTATCTGATGAGTTGATCCATTGGCGTCTTCCCAGTCCGGATATTTGATCTGCAAAATACCCGTAAGGTGCCTGACTGCATCGAATGTTTTTGATTCTGCAAGAACATCCACATAATTATCAGGAAAGGTTCCGGTATTGTTAACTGAATAGAAATCAATAAGGTTTGTGCCTTTCGGGAAAATATACAGGTTCAGTCCCTGTTCACGCATGATCTTCCTTGTCTCATTTTCACTGGCTTTGCTCAGGGTATAGATCGCAACAGAAACTGAACTTGCGACAATAACCGTGAAAAGGATCACCAGGGAACTGATCCTCCTGTAAAGCATTTCTTTTATTACTAATCTCAGGGGACTCATTACGCCTGCTTCTTATGTTTTCTGTAAAAGTAAAATGTTAATAAGGCTACAAACACCAGGATAAAAATGGAAGTTACAACAAAAGAAATTTTCAGTGAATTATCCTCCCACATAACAATTTTTTCAGGCTGGATGGCCGTAAGACCCGATTTCTGATCTATCAGCCATTTCGGCAATGGCCGGCTGTCAAGGGTGTCGTATAACAGGGTATCGTATGCCAGGGTATCGTATGCCAGTGTGTCGGGTTGCATTTAATAGCCAAGTTCGGGATTATCATCAATAATTTTATTGAGAAGTGCTGTCTTGGGATTTTCCCATTTATGAGGAAAAAGAATATCTGTCCCGGGAAGATCGTCTTTGATGAGGCAGCTGCACTCTGCCGTAAAATAAGAAATCATCAGATTGATGTTTTCTTCCGAAATACCTTTGCCCAGGAGTGGCTCCAGGGCTTTGAACCGGCCAAAAATACCAAACAGCATAGGCTCCTGAATATCTTTGAGGTCATCTTCAACATTCAGCAGCATGGAGGCGAAATGATACTCATCCCTGCTGTTCCTGCTTAACTCAACAACCGTGATGATCTTCCCGAATGGAGAGGATGCTATTGCCCTGCGCAATGTATTCAGACCTGTTTCATCCTTTACAGCATTATCCGTCTTCAGATAAAGCATAACACAGAGCTTTCCTGCCATCAGTTCGGTAGCTATTTTCTCGCGTAAAGGAGAGCTGCTTAGACCCGTCAGTTCACCGGCAGTCTCATACCTTGAGAAGAGCCGGTTTTTATAATACAGTCCGTAATATGGCCCGGTAATTCCTGGCCTGTTTACCGTTTGGAACTGAATATTGGCAGTTCTGATTTTTTCCTTTACCGCCAGGTTTTGTTTTTTTATTGATTCGGTAATGGGACTGTTATGAAAATATATCAGGGTATAGGGATTCGGCAGGGAATTCAGCAACACCCACTCGGAAACCCTGGTGGTACATGCCAGGCTGATTAACCCGGCCAGGAGGATTATCGTTAAAAATTTCCTTTTCATCTGGCACTGATCTGAGTTTCGGGGATGTTTTCCTGGATTAGTTCTATACCGGACAAGATAGTATTTCCCTGTTTCGGAACCAATTCAAGGGTCAGGGTCTTTCCGGCCCGGATCCCTGAAAACGATTTTACCAATTCCTTATCATCCTGGCCGGTTTCGCTGATAATGTCAAAGTTATCCAATACTTTCCTGTCCTGGATGATGACATCAAAGATCCGTTCACCTTTCTGCATCTTCTCAGGTTCGCAGAAATACAGATTAATGCTGTAGGATGCCTCCCGGACTGTGGGTTCTTCAGACAGGGTAATCTCCAATGAGCGTATCCCTCCAATGGAGCTTGCACTGATCCAGGGAGTATTCTCCGAAGAGATGGAGATGGGATCTTTCCTTATTTTGTAAATATTGAGGGTATCCATCTCAACAGGTATTTCAGGATCTGCCCCGGCTACATATGGATACTCAAGCCATAGGGTATTCCGGTCAGAAGTCCTGTCACCAGGGGCATTCAGGTTCAGTCCCAATTGTTTGATCTGCTTCCCGTTCCATATGTAATTACTGTTCGCCCAGTATGTCATCCAGGGCATATTTATCATGGCGAGGGATGTCTGATTTTGATAGGGACACTGGCATGTGCGGGTATAATCCGGTGAATTAAGTACGCCGTTTGCTACGATCAGATTGGCCGAACAACCGGCTTTAAAGCCTCCGAGACTACTTGTCCCCTCAAATACATCAAGGTTGATAAATGCGGCAGAGGCTGAACGGAAAGTCAGCAGGTGTTCGCTGGCAACCACATATCCGCAACCGTATTCCCGCTTGAAACGCCATTTTACCTCCTCGCCGGTTATCAGATCCTTTTGATAAAGGGGTTCTCCGGTAAGCAGGGAAAACCCTTCCCCTTCAGTATATATTTTATCCCCGGATATGATAGGGGGATTAAAATAAGTAAGTGGTTTATCCCAGAGCGGATCTTTGGTGGAAACATTGTACACTATCATCCTTTCTCCGTCTTCCCCTGATAGCATATCCCTTGACGGCCGGTTTGCCTGCAGCAGAAATTTATATTCAGAGGAGTAGCCAAGCCATGAACCGAAAATATTGATGGTATCCTCGTATAGTTTATCTCCTGTTTTGATATCAAGGTAGAGCATCCTTGATCCGGAAGGCAGATCTTCACCTCTTCTTTTAAGTTTTGTCTCAAGGCTTTGTGGGAATTTATCCAGGCAGAACAGGATACCGTCTCCGGCTATCACCGAGTTATGAAGAAATCCGTGATTGGCCCCAATACTCCAGAGCTTTTTACCACTGAACCTGTTCAATATGATGAG
>DAOUVF010000403.1 GCA_030667765.1 Bacteroides sp. | reverse complement strand
GTTGTTGGTCCCACTGAAACAGGACCACAGCTATGGGGTACTGGCGGGGAAATTGCCATATGGACCTCTGTAAACAAAGGACGGCGCTGGGTTAAACAGCGGGATGTTACCATGAAGAGTGAATTGAACCACAGCTATGTCAGACGACCGTTGAATGCAAAAGCACCATTCTGTTTCTTCTGGGCTTCGGGACATGCACATGAATTCAGCATCTCGGAATTGTATTTCGGGGACTTCAACGGCCAGGTTTGGAAATTGCCGTATACCATGAAGGAAGACTTCGAAAAACCGGAGAGAATTGAATTTTAATGCTTAATTTCAAAAAAAATAATATCATGAGGATTTTCTTATTGATCCCGGCATTTATTGCCATCAGTCTGGTTTCCTGTTCACGGGAAGATACCAAGCAACAGCCCAACATTGTAATTGTATTCCTTGATGATTCCGGATGGTCCGATTTCGAACCGTTTGGAGAGGTGCATGTTAAAACACCCAATGTCACCCAATTGGCCGGTGAGGGCTGTGCATACCGGAATTTTTATGTCCCCCAGGCAATTTGCTCCGCCTCCCGGTCCGCCCTGTTGTCCGGCTGCTTTCCGGGGAGAACAAAGGTCTTCGGGGCACATGGTCCAAATGCACGGGGACTCGAAACCACATTCGCAACCATGGGTGAGGTTTTTGGATCAGCAGGCTATGCAACGGCCATCTTCGGGAAATGGCATTGCGGTGACCAACCGGAAACCCGGCCCCAGGCACGAGGGTTTGATGAATCCTGCGGACTGATGTATTCAAACGACATGTGGAAATATCAGCCCGAGAACCCGGAATACTGGGGGAGATATCCTTTGCAGTTCTGGGAGAACGGGGAAGTCACCATAGAGGAGGTGAACCATGAGGATCAAAAATTCCTGACCCGATGGTATACTGAACATGCCGTGGACTTTATCAACCGTCATACTGACCAGCCTTTCCTGGTATATGTCCCCCACTCCATGCCACATGTCCCCATTTTCTGCAGTGATGAATTCGAAGGAAAATCCGGAAAAGGATTGTATGCAGATGTGATGCTGGAACTGGACTGGAGCGTCGGAGAGATTAACAAGGCACTGAAAAAGAATGGGTTGGATAAAAACACCATCATTATTATGACCTCAGATAATGGTCCCTGGGTATCTTACGGCAATCATGCGGGTGATACACCTTTCCGTGAAGCCAAAGGTACATCTTTCGACGGGGGTGTGCGGTCTGCCTGTATCATCAAATATCCTGGCCAGATCGAAGCCGGTACTACTTCCACATCAACATTCTGCAGCATAGACCTGCTCCCCACCCTCTGCCACCTGGCAGAAGTTCCCCTGCCGGGAAATGAAATTGACGGGAAGAATGCCTTGGAACTCATACAGGGTAAACCGGGCGCAGAAAACCTGCGGGATTATTATGCCTTATCGATCGGCAACAGGTTTGAGGGGGTGCTTAGCGGGGACGGCAAATGGAAACTTCACCTGCCACATCCTTACAGGACCCTTGAAGAAGCTGGAAATGATGGCATGGCGGGGAAATACCTGCAGGAAACTATCGATACAGCCCTGTTCGATATGGAGCACGATCAATATGAAACGGAAAATGTCATGAGTGATTATCCGGAGATTGCCAGGGATTTGATCCGCATGGCAGAAGAACACAAAAGCAAGTTTTATTCGGAATGAGCCGGTTTAAAAGCCTTACTGCTTATACTGCTCCATTGTCACCTCACCTGGAGGTATTATCTCTGCCTCCCCTTCCAGGTAACCATTCTTTTGAAGGAACTGATCGGTCAGGTACAAGGTCCATTCCATCCATGGTGCCTTATTGAAGAAGCCATGGCCTGCGCCTTCAGCTGTCCATAATGCCAGTTGAACACCTTGAGATGCTGCTATGGGTAAAGATCGAATTGCAGATTCTATAAATTGATCAGCAGTGCCGAAAAACATGATCCCCGGAGGTGTATCTTTCCCGATCCAGTTATTGGGTGAGATTGTCTCAGCCATTTTTTCATCCCCAATCATCTCTGTGATCCGTTCGGAAGTGGTCTCCATCACAGGGTTGAACAGGATCATCAGGTCGGGCCTGGAAGATATACTATGGTCCTCACCGGCTGCTTCCAGTCCCACGACAAGCGTCGCGCAGGCTGCCACATGACCGCCGGCCGATCCCCCTGAGCCCACGATCATATCCGGGTTAATACCCAGCATACCGGCATTAGCCCGGACCCAGCGTATGGCGCTTTTTCCATCTTCCACACACTTATCAGGGGATGTGCCGTGTCTCGATTTTACCCGGTAGTCAGCCCTGACAGCAAGCATTCCCCGCTTGGCAAGGTAGGCCGCCTGCTTGCTGAAGTGTTCAACAGTTCCATTTTTCCAGCCTCCCCCAAAAAAGAATACAATGGCAGGCCTGGAGTCCGAGGCTGTCCAGTTTGGAGGGTAGTCGAAATACAATTTTAAGTCCCCTTCCGGGGTTTGTTTGTAAATGATGCTGTCTGGTTGTCCGAACAGCAGGCTGCATGACAGCAAGGAAAGAATAAGAAGCAGGTGCCTGTTTTTCATTTTTTGATTGTTTTATTGATCGGTTTGCCGGGAAGGAGAGATTACCAGGGAATCACTGAAGGCTGATTCCAGGTCGGACCAGTTCAACATCCTGATCCGGTATGTATAGGTGCTGTCGGGATGTAAGCGGTAATCCACGAACTCCATTTTTGTCGGGATCCATTTATCTACATTCTCATAAAGAGCTTCGGGTCCCGGTTCATCACCATAATTGCCGTACTGGAAATTCTTTTTTACATAATCATCATTGATCCCGACGAATTTTTTAATCTGTTTACCGTTGCGATACAGGTAAAACTGTTTGATCCCGCTTTGCAGGTCGGCCTCTGCTTCCCACATGATACTAACAGAGCTTTTTCCGAGGAATTCATACGAAAGATCATACGGAGCCTCCGGCGGAGTTGTATCCGTGACCCAGCCTGTCTTTACATATTCCTGCCAATTCCTGGCAAAATTCCCATCCGGCAGCCAGACCCTGGCCAGTGGATCACCTTCGAATCTTTCTCTTTCAGTGATCTCAAAACTGCCAGGATCACCCAGCCATGATTTTTCCATATTAATCTTCCCGAGTGCCTCATGCTCCCCTGCAGGCAGCCGAAGGTCAAAGCAAACGTCAAAAAAAGGAATGGTTAGCAACCTGGAATTACCGCATTCATGCCCGGTAACCGGATCCGGTGCGATCAACCAGGGGGCATTCTCTTCCCTTCCACCGGGATAGTATGTAAGTCCGTTCAGTCTGGAACGTTCCC
>DAOUVF010000046.1 GCA_030667765.1 Bacteroides sp. | reverse complement strand
TTACCTTTGCTTTCCCATTACGGGATAAGGGTGTTAGCTCAATTGGTTTAGAATCTATATTGAATTCATACAGATCATTATTGTCGCCCAAAAATTACTGAATGCTGAGGTATTTAAAGGAGTCGTTAAAGAGGAAAGCTGCAAGGCGGAATTTCAGGACCTATAATCATACTATCACTGATTATAATTTTCCGGGCATTGGGACCTTCTGTTATGCTAACTGGGATAATCCCCTTTCTATGGGAAAAATCATTACCAATGAACAATACGAGTTCTATACGCAGTTTATCAGAGAAGGAGATCTGGCTGTGGATATAGGAGCCAATATTGGAGACACAACGGTACCCATGGCACTTGCAGCAGGCAACAAGGGACTTGTTTTGGGATTTGAATGCAACCCTGTGATCTATGCCATACTTGAAATCAATGAGCAACTGAATCCGGAGAAGACTAACATTAAGGCTGTACCTTATGCTATATCGGAAACTGAAGAGGAATTCTATTACAATTCCTCTGAAGCCTCCCTCAGTAACGGTGGAATATCAAGAGAAGCGAAAAATAATCACGGTAAATTCGGACTAAATCATAAGGTCAAAAGCGTCAATCTTGAGAGATTTTTAGAAAAGGAATATCCCGAGTGGATCTCCAAATTATCCTTTGTAAAAACCGATACAGAGGGTCATGACCTGATCATTCTAAAATCGATTGATTCCCTTATCTGGAAAACCCGTCCCGTGATTCTAGCCGAATGTTTTAAAAGGGCAAGCAGAGAGGAACGTGAGGAGATTTATACGATGTTAAGGCAGCTTGATTACCAGATCTATAACGCTGATAAGTATAAAGAAGGGAGTGAGAATATTCCGCTTACTATTGATGATTTTAATGGCATGGGACATTTCGATTTTCTTGCACTACCTGCTTCAACAAATTCTAATTGACTTCTCTCAAAACCAAGAATAATTTCCCGGTGATTGTAACCGGGCTTTCAACCATAGTTATACCGTACCCTTGACCGCACCTAAAGAAAACAATCCCACTGAAACATTTATGAATCAAGAGGTCCCTATTTAAGTATACCTGGAGCCAGAATCCTGATCCTTTCCCACAGGGAAATGGATAAGATAAAAACTTTCAATCGGAACTTTGGTCCCCACCTGACCCAGGTAATCTCTGATAAACCCAGCCAACCGATTTTATTAGCATTTCCAGTTATTGATCATGCGAGCCTCCAAGTTCAATCAGGGCAATTTAATTTGTTTCCATGGTCAGTAATTGGATAAATCTCCGATATATACCGGGTTCTGTACTTCATTCCTGAAATATTTCCAGCGCTTATGGCTCCACAGCCATAATTCAGGCCGCTGCAGAATATTTTGTTCCACCAAGGCTTGATATTTTCTACTTATATGGAATTCGGGTACCTCTCCGGGATTCTCGCATATAATCTTTAATTCCGCACTGTAATATCCCCTTTTAATTTTTTGGATATCCAGAAAAACAACAGGGAAATTAAACCTTCTGGAAATCTTTTCCGGTCCGGTTATCACTGGCGTATCCTGGTTCAGGAATGTAGTCCAGTGCTGGCTACTGGTCCACTGCGGGCGCTGGTCCGAAATTGTATAAAGGACCGCAGGCTTTTTGTTCCGCTGATAGGTCACCAATGTTCTCAGGGTTGATTCCATCGGTATGCCAATGGCACCGAACTGTCCCCTTAACTGAAGAAAAAGTCTGTCGAAATATTTGTTTTGCAGCGGTTTATAAATAGCCAGAATGTCGTGGGATGATAGTTTTGATATGCGGGTGGGCCATTCCCAGTTGCCATAATGACTCAATAAAAGGACGATACTCTTTCCCCGGTTATAATAGTCCTGAAGTAGTTCCGGGTTTATATAGTGTAATCGCCTGGCATTCTCATTTTCATCCATGTGGATCCGGTAGACAAATTCGATGAAGTAGTCACATAACTGGCGGTAAAATTTCCTTGCAATCTGGGTAATTTCTTTAGGGGATCTATCCGGCAGGGAATTCTTAAGGTTTTGATAAACTGTTCTTTTCCGGTAGCCAACCAGGTAATAAAGGATCAGGTAAATAAAATCAGAAAAAAGGTACAGGACTCTTAAAGGCAGGAGGGTGATCAGCCAGAGAATAGAATAGACCAGGTAGTACAGGATTCTTTTCATTCCGGGTTAACCCAGTTCGCTGATCCGTTCAAGTTTCTGCAGATCCTGGATTCTTATTTTGCGCCCATCGATACCAATGACATCTTCGCTGGCAAAGGTAGACAGGGTGCGGATGGCGTTGGAAGTGGTCATATTGGAAAGGTTGGCGATGTCCTCCCTGGAGAGGTAGATCTTGATGGTGCTGTTATCATCTTCAAAGCCATAGGTGTCTTTCAGGAAGATCAGGGATTCGGCCAGTCTTCCCCTGATATGTTTCTGGGTAAGGGTGACTGTCCGGTTGTTAGAAAATCCCAGTTCTGTCGCAAATGCCTTGATGATACTCAGGCATAGTTCGGCATTGGATCTGAGCAGCTTGTAGATGGTCTCCCTATCAATTGTGCAAATATCTGAATCTTCAATGGCGACTGCTGTTGCAGAATGATGTTCCTCGGCAAACAGGGCCCTGTAACCGATAAAACCAACCGGTTTGGCCATTCTTACAATTTGTTCACGCCCGCCGACTCCTTCTTTGAAAATCTTGACTTTTCCTTCAGCGATCCAGAGCAAACCTGTCGGTTTATCCCCTTCTTTGAAGATGATCTCCCCCTTCTTGTAATGATGGCTGGAATTGTTCTTTCTCAGTATATCCTTTTCTTCAGGGGACAGAACACTGAAGACTGACATCTTATTGTCAATGCACTCCTCGCAGGTCATTTCTGGAAATTAATTTAGGTGTTAGCAATGTGCTGTAAAACATGCAAATTTAACAAAAAAAATAGAAAGCGTATCAATATTTCGCTACAAGAGGCATTCTTCGCCCGACACCAAATGCCTTGGAAGAGATCCTCAGGATTGGCGGAGTCTGGTATCGCTTGTATTCATTCTGGTTGACCATACTGATAATACGTTCAATCAGTTTTTCATTCATCCCATCGCCAATGATATCAGCCAGGGCTTTCTGCTGTTCTATGTAAGCAAACAGTATCTGATCAAGAACATCATATGCCGGGAGGCTGTCGGTATCTTTCTGATCAGGCTTTAACTCTGCTGATGGAGGTTTGGTGAGGATGTTTTCAGGGATGATCTCATGCTGCCGGTTGATGAATTCGGCCAGTCTGTAAACATCTGTTTTATAGACATCTCCGAGGACTGAAAGACCACCGGCCATGTCTCCGTATAAAGTCCCGTAACCCACTGCTGCTTCACTCTTATTGCTGGTATTCAGCAGGATATGGCCAAATTTATTAGAGAGTGCCATGAGCATTGTTCCCCTGATCCTGGATTGAAGATTTTCCTCCGTAATATCTTCAGGCAGGTCCGTAAACAGTGGTTTAAGGTCGCTCAGGAAAGAATCGAATGTCTCCTGTATGGGAATAACCTGATAGGAGACGCCCAGGTTTCCGGCCAGCTGTTTGGCATCTTTCAGGGAGTGATCGGATGAATATTTCGAGGGCATAAGGAGCACTATGAGGTTTTCTGAGCCCAGGGCTTCGACTGCCAGTACAAGAGTGACAGCCGAATCAATACCGCCTGATAATCCCAGGGTAGCTTTCTGGAATCCCATCTTGTTAAAATAATCCCTGATCCCAAGTAAAAGGGCATGATAGATCAATTCAGGCCTTTCCCATTGCTTATGCGGTAATTCCGGCAACCTGTCTCCCACCAGGTCATCAAGGTCGATCAGTTGGCTGTCCTCACTGAACATATTGAGCGAGCTGACGATCTTCCCATGCCTGTCCACAACCAGGGAGCCGCCTTCAAAAACCAGCTCTGTCTGTGCGCCCACCTGGTTGACATAGATTATGGGGATTTTGAATTTATGAGCATTGTTGGTGAATATCTCAGTCTTTACCTGCTGCCGCAGATAGGAGAACGGGGATGCGGCCAGATTGATGATCAGATCCGGGTTCAATCCGGCCAGTTTTTCGAGCGGATTCTCCGTATACAGCCGGTTGTTTGAAAATGCATTCTCCACTGGCTGGTCAAACCACATATCCTCACAGATGGTTACCGCAATTTTTCTGTCTTTAAAATGGAGCAGCTGAAATTCCCTGTTTGGTTCGAAATACCTGTATTCGTCAAAGATATCGTATGTTGGAAGGAGGGTTTTGTGAAACACCTGCTCAATCTGACCATCATACAGAAAATAGACAGAGTTGAATAGTTTTTTACCTGTGGGATTGGGATTTAGGGTAGGGGCCCCGATCAGGATACCAACATGGTTACTGATGGATGCAAGCTGTTTAATGGCTTTTGTGCTCTCTTCAATAAAACTGCCGTACTCCAGCAGGTCCTGTGGAGGATACCCGCTTACTGCCAGTTCCGAGAAAACAATCAGGTCCGCATTCAGGATCTCGGCTTTTTTCACCTCATAGGCTATCTTGCTAATGTTTTCGGCGAAGTTACCAATGTGGTAGTTTAACTGTGCTAGGACAACTTTCATAATGATCAGAATTTTACACCGAGGCGTAGTGATACCATGTTAAAATAGGCCCGGTAATCCGTATTCGTGGTTACATCCCAGATCGCTCCCGTCAGGTAGATACCCCCCAGGATGGCAAAATTCCCCCCAAAGGAGAATTCTATCCCTCCCCCTATAAAATATGAAATCAAAAACATATTGATCTCATTTTTGATGTCTTTCCTGCTGATATTCTGGGAAGGTATATCGGCTGTGGCCCGGATATTGATATGGTTGTTTATACCAATGTGTGCAAACATCGTTGTATAACCAATCTCTGTAGAATTAAGTTTAAGGCTGAAAGGGATGGTAATATACTGTAGATTATATGTTACAGTCGTTCCCCCCGGAATGGTATCCCTTCCAGAACCGAAATCAAAATCGATTGAATCAAGGTAATGCAGGTTCCCTCCGGTATTCAGGATGCTAAGTCCGGTGGATAAGGCATAATTATCCGTAAAATACTTATCCATGACCAGTCCTATATTATATCCGAAATTGTAACCATCCCGCTGAATGTCCTTCTCATTTGTTTTCATCCAGGTGATCATTGGATCCACTACAACGCTGAAACTCAGCTTTTGCGAGAATATCTGAGATGAGAAAACCAGAATGATCAGACATAATATGTACTTTTGCATAGTACAAAAGTAAAATATTCGTGGAAAAAAGATTGAAATATTTACCATCGGCAGATATGCTTGTGCTGCCTGTAATACTTGTATTGACAATTATTTTTCAAGGCTGCAGACAGGACCCTTACCAGACGGATATTGGCGGGATTGAAATGGATCTGCAGATCTCCCGGTTTGAGGTGGATCTGTTTGGCCTGGACTTAGACAGCATTCCCGCAGCTATCCCGGTGCTGAAAAGCCGGTACGGAGATTTCTTTGACATTTTTAATTACAGGATCATTAACATCGGGGGATCTGACATGGTGACATATCCTGATTACTTGAAGAGTTTTTTAACGGATTACCTGAACAATGAGGTATACCGGGTGACCATGGAGGTGTTTCCGGACTTGGGGGACCTGCAATCACAGTTGAATGATGCCTTCAGACGTTATCACTATCATTTTCCGGACATGCAGATCCCGCAGGTCTACAGTTTTATCTCAAGGTTCAATCAGTCTATCATTACATCAGATGGTTTGTTGGCTGTGGGACTGGACAACTACCTGGGACGGGATACGGAATTCTACAATAGACTGGCCAGGCATCAGTATCAGATCAATAACATGTATCCTGCCAAAATTCCCAGTGATTGCCTGCTTGGTTGGGGCATTACTGAATTCGAATACAATGATTCAGTAGACAATGTACTTTCAAACATGATTTACCACGGAAGGAATGCTTATTTTTCCAAATGGATGTTGCCAGAACAACCCGACAGCCTGATCATGGGTTTTACGGCTGAGCATATGAGATTTTGCCGGAACAATGAATCCAGGATGTGGGAATACCTGGTTGAGGAAAAGGTCCTTTTCGAGACCGACCGGATGACAATACAGAAATTTACGGGCAGTGGTCCCTTTACCGGTGACTTTACCAGGGAATCTCCGGCAAGGGCAGCTGTCTGGCTTGGATGGAGAATAGTGGAAGGTTATATGCGGCATAATGTCAGGATTTCCCTGCAGGATTTAATGAATGAGAATGATTACCAGAAGATCCTCACACTCTCAAAATACAATCCTTAATAATGCTATTATACCGGGACTTCTGAGGTATTATTCCGGATGGATAGCCTCTACCGGGCAAACATCTACGCAAGAAGCACAGTCTGTACATTTTTCAGGGTCAATCACATAGATATCACCCTCGGCGATAGCGTCCTCGGGACATTCATCAATACATGCCCCACAGGCTGTGCATTCATCATTAATTACATATGCCATTTTCGATAAGGATTTTTAGTAAAACAAACTTGGGTACAAATTTATATTCTATTTCTTTTAATACAAGTGATATTAATCAACATATTGAAATATCAATACAATCAGGCTTCTTTCAGATGAGATAAGGCCAGCCATGCCATGGTACCCATACCAGTCTTGATGGCTTCTTCATCTATATCAAAATGAGGAGTATGCAGTTCGAGGGGATGAGCCTGCTCTGGTTTTCTAACGCCTAGGCGGTACAGGACAGAGGGATACTCCTGTGCAAAAAATGCAAAATCTTCTGCCGTCATCCTGATATCCAGTTCATCAACATATTCATTACCAAGATAGGTCCGGGCGAATTGGATTGATTTGGCTGTTATCCCGGGATCATTGTGGAGCACAGGATATCCTTCCACGATCTCGAACTCACAGCTTGCACCCATACCGTCAGCTATGGATTCTGCCATGTTGATCATCCTGCTGTGAGCCTCCTTGCGCCATTTTTCGTCCATGGTCCGGAAGGTTCCTTCCATGCTGACTTCCGGGGGGATAACATTAACAGCTCCGTTGGCCATCATTTTCCCGATGGATAGTACGGTAGGTGTCGAGGCTTCTGCATGCCGGCTTACGATCTGTTGCAGGGCAACAAGGATATGTGAGGCGATCAATACACTGTCAGTGATCTGATGAGGCATGGCGGCATGCCCTCCCTTACCCCTTACCCTGATGTAGATCTCATCACTCGATGCCATGTATTTGCCCGCTTTGAATCCAATCCTGCCTGTGTACATAACAGGGTATACATGCTGCGCGATCATCAGATCGGGCTTTTCTTCACCAAAAAGATTTTCCTTTAACATGAGCCTGGCACCACCGGGTGCCTTTTCCTCGGCTGGCTGGAATATTAATTTAACTTTACCGGGAAACTGGTCCTTCAGTTCATTGATGATTCTGGCAGCGCCAATCAGGCATGCTGTATGTACATCATGACCGCATGCATGCATTTTGCCATCATTGACTGACCGGTAATCTACCGTATTTTCTTCCTGTATCGGCAGTGCATCCATATCTGCGCGCAAACCAACGATCTTTCCATTGCCCCGGCCTTCTATGTCAGCCAGGATGCCGGTTCCTGCAATGCCACTCCGATAGGCTATATTTTCCTTCCCGAGCACTTCGCAGATATATTCGGCTGTTTTATACTCATGGAATGATAATTCGGGGTGCTGGTGAATAAATCGCCTGATTTCCAGGATTTCCGGAAATAATTCATCAGCCAGGTTTTGAATTGTTTCTTTTAGGTTCATAGTGTTTTGTAATGGGTCATGGCCAGAAGATCATACGGGCTCCGGCAACCAGCATCAGGACCCCGAAGATCTTCTTCAGGGTAGCAGCCGGCAACTGGACTGCCATCAGGGAACCCAGATAACTCCCGATGAAGAATACAGCCAGCAGTAATAAGGAATATTTAATATTGATATGTCCCGCCTTATAATAATTAATGAATGCCAGGAGACCGATAGGGGCGAGCATCATGCCCAGGCTAACCCCCTGCGCCTGGTGCTGTGTAAGCCCAAGAAAGAAGATCAGTCCGGGTACAATGATAATCCCCCCGCCAACTCCCAGGCTACCACTTATAAATCCGGCAAGTACACCTATAGCGCTGAGGATCAGGATTTCATTTATACTCATGGGTCCGGGATTAACGTGGTTAAAAGTCCAGGTTCATTGAGAAATAGAAAATACGTGGCAGGATGATATTATTTTCTATCCCCCATGCCCAGTCTAATCTGATCCAGTAACCCAGCAACTGGGAGCGGACACCAACACCGTATCCCGCCACAATGGGTTGCCGGTTCGAATCAATGGTAATGGTCAGGGGACCGCTTTCTATGACCTCGTTGTCATAGGCATTTTCGCCGGACCATGGATGTATGCCATTCCAGGCGGTCCCGATGTCTCCGAAACCTACGATCATAAAGTTATTCAGGAAATTATTGCTGATGGGATGGTTGGCAAAATACCTGACCACCGGCCAGCGTAGTTCGGTATTGAAAACGGCAAATTTGTCTCCGTTGCGGATGTTCTGGGTGAATCCCCGCATATTCGTCGCCAGGGTCTGGTAAGAATAATTTATGCTGTGATTTATCGGGATACTCTGGTCAAACTGCTGTACTCTTGAGGAGAAGTTAATCCAGTTATCCACGCTTCCCATGTAGTAAATGATCCGGCTTCTGCCGAATGAGGAAGCGGTGGCGAAACGGTTTGCCCAGATCAGGGTCCGGTGTATCTTCACATAATGCCTTGCATCCAGTCCCACTGAGTAAAGATCCCACATTTTGCCGTTAAACTGCTGATAGCCTTCGACAAAAAGCCTCAACCGTGTTCCGTGGTGCAGGTTCTGGCCCATATACCTGGTATTGTCGAAAATATAGGCCAGGTTAAGTCCTCCCCAGTAATTTTGAATATTGGGTTCATTCAGGTATTTCAGCTCTGTGGAAAGGAATACGTAATTGTCATGCCGCCCGTTGATGGTCCCCTCGAAGGCAGAAACCTGGTTAAAGGGCCAGCGCAGTTTGAACATAAGGTTATGTGAAAAGGACTTGAAATAGGCATCTCCTAACCAGTTTTTGAACACCTGCCGGTGAAATATCAACTGTTTGTTAAGCCTTCGTTTGAGGTTCTCGAAACTGAACAGGTATTCATTGCTGTCGAAATCGGCAGCAAGCCTGACTCCGGCGGTTATTTTATAATCTTCAAAAAGGTCATTTGTACCCAGCTTGAACATCAGGTTGAACCCGGGATTATAATAGACAGCACCCCCTGTAAAGGTCTGGTAGGAAGCGTTCAAAAAGCTGAAATCTATCTGGCTGGCTATATAATTTGTATAGAATGCGGTTTCATAGATTCTTGGTGGGGGCCGTACAAATGCGTTTGTATCCAGGACCAGGTTCAGGTTATCTTCGGCAAATTTTTCATTATAATAATTAAGCTTTTCCAGCTCGAAGACGTAATTGTTAATATCGATCATCTGCCGGTCGAGGTCAATGGTATCGGCGGACTGGGTTATGATCTGGTTGTCCTCGATTTCCTGGAGGGCAATCACTTCCTTTTTCACCCTCTTCAGGCTGTCAATCTTCCTCAGCTTGGCTGTATGCGACTCCCGGAAAGCCGTATTGGAAAATTCTCCCCCGAAGGCATCCGGCATTGGGTCCAGTTCATCCTTGTACATATAATACCGGTTATCATGGAAGATGATCTCTGCGTATTCCTCTGTTTCGGGATTAACATCATGCTCGAGGATGTTTCGGCTGTAATTGGAAACGGGATGGGACTGAGAATAATACCTGTAATGCGTGGTTGTGTCAATGAAGCTTATCGTGCTGTCATAATCTGCCACGTACCTGTTGATCAGCCCATTCGCATCACTCAGGTATGTGAATTTATTGTTGCTGATAGCGAAAGGCTGTACATCATTTATGAAATGGTGCTCTGAGACCTTTCTGATCTTTTTCTGCCGGGAAGCATAATCTATCACATAAAGATTATGGGGAAGATACCGGCTGTTGAGCGGTTCACCGTCAACGCGATATTCAGTGGTATCCTGGGGACGGTTTGAGCTGAAAATAATCTCTTTGGAATCGTTAATGAACCTGGGATTGAAATCATCATAAATATCGTTTGTCAACCGTTCATTGGTCCCGGCTGCAATGGTGTGGACATAAATATCTGTTTGTCCGCGGTTAATCCCCGAAACCACAATCTTAAACCCGTCATCCGAATAATCAAAGTCAAGGACTTTTTCGAAGAATACCAGGTTCCTGTCTGACAGATCCTTGTTATCAATCATATAATAATACAGGCGTAATCCCCCTTTTTCCTCTGTGATAAAAGAAAGGATCCTGCTCGTTGGATGCCAGGCCATTATGGGATAGGTATAATCCGGGATCTGGTCAAGCCGGTGCTCCCGTTTCAGCAGACGTTTGGTCTTACCGGTACGTAAATCGTGCAAATAGACCCTATACTGTCCGAGTTCATTGGTTGTAAAGGCAATATAGTTGCCATCCGGACTCATCTTAATCTCGTTGTAAACCCTCTTCTTCTTGGGTTTTTTGAGGATCATGCCAGATGCTGGCAGCTCTCTTTCTGTCCTGCTTTCATCATACTGGTCAAGGTAATAGGCCATCCAGTCATAAGACAGTTCCTTGATCTTAAAGCCGAGGACATAAAGAAAGCCACTGTTCGCATTCTTGTTGATCCGCGTAAGATAGATGATGTTCGGGATGACAGATTCCCCATATGTCTCTGCAATATATTTCCAGAAGGAATGCCCGGCATGCATGGCATCATCTCCGGTGAGCCAGTTGAACCTTTCAAATTCACCGCTCATGATACCGTCCTTCACCCTGTTCTCAATTTCAAAATCCCAGTCCCGCGATAAGTACGAAATCAACCCTTTCATATACCAGTCCGGCAGGTTGATCAGGGTTGAATTTGTCAGGTTTTCCCGGAACTCATTGCCGTATAACATTTCGTTAATGACCACCTCCCCGATAGCTGCAGTGATCTTCTGCTCAAATTCCTTATGGTCCCCGTTAAAATAGACAAAGACCTTATTCCTGATCACCTTGGTAATGCCCCCTGTATTGGTTTCTTCCCTGCCAGAGACCAATCCTATGTTGCTCTGTCTGAAATCAGTAAGCTTGTTGTAAACAATGAATATCAACCGTTTTTCAAGGGTGTAATCAAAAAACTCCTCAGCACGTTCGGTCTCTTCCGACACGAAATCTGCTGTATAGTTGGCTATTGCTTTCCCGGATTGGTTGAAGTAGGCGTCAAACTTCTCGTAACGGTAAAAATACCAGTAGAAATCATTGTACTGGACCCTGTTCTTGCCAAAGGTCATCTGGGTACCATAGTAGAACTGGCCCGATAATTGTGTAACGAGCAGCAATAAAAAGATGACCAGGACATTATATTTTTTAATATGTTCTTCAAAAGTAAGATAAAGGGACGTTTCGTTATTTTCTTGAATAATTAATATTGTATTTTTAAATTAGACAAACAGGGAAGACGTAC
>DAOUVF010000432.1 GCA_030667765.1 Bacteroides sp. | reverse complement strand
GGATCTGTCTGAGAATACACTCATCATTTTTACTTCGGATAACGGGGGGCATTTTAGGATTACCAAACAATGGCCGCTTCGTGCAGGGAAAGGCAGCTATTACGAAGGAGGGATTCGTGAGCCAATGGTCATTGTGTGGGAAGGGAAGATCGACGGGGGACAACAATCCGAGGTCCCTGTAACCAACCTTGACCTCTATCCGACAATCCTAGAAGCTGTTGGACTGAAAAAACTACTGAGGGATAATGAAGCATTACCCTTGGATGGCATCAGCCTGCTTCCCCACCTGACAAAGAACAGGAAAGTCAAGGAAAGATCGCTCTTCTGGCATTTCCCAATATATCTAGAAGCTTATGTGTCAGAGGATTACGAGACTCGTGATTCATTATTCAGAACCCGGCCCGGATCTGTAGTCAGGATAGGGGACTGGAAACTGCATCAGTATTTTGAAGATGGGGGACTTGAACTCTATAACCTCCGTGAAGACATAGGAGAGAGGGTCAACCTGGTGGATTCAAACCCCGAGAAAACACAGGAACTCTTAATGATCATGGAGGAATGGAGGAAAAGTACGGGAGCACCTGTTCCAACAGAGCTTAACCCGGAATATATCCCACCGGGTTAAAGAACACACTTAACCTCATCCCATAGCCATGGCTACATGCTGGTTTGTCAGCGCCTGTGTAGGCAATCCACCATAATATTTCCGGATTATATTAAATTTAGGCAGTTCACCTGGCAGATCCTTGAAAAAAGCATTTATCATATTTTCACTCCTCTTGTTCTCCACGGCAATGCATACAGCCAATGGGGAGCTCGGGGGAAAGTTCGGTCTGTCTCTGCAGTTTGGGACCCATATCCAGCGCCTGGGATTGATGTACCAATTTTATTATTTCAATAGTTTTGTTCAAATAAGCCAGGGGACCAGTTTTCATTATAACTGGAAATCTTTGGGACCCTGGATAAGGGGGTTGGAGATGCAGGCTTTGTTGGGACTCCAGTTTTATTGGGGTGAGGAATCAGGAAAGAAAAAATACCTGTTGAATGAATATTCCCTGATGGCCAGGGAAAAATTTTCGGGAGGAATTATGTGGAGGTACTACTTGGACCAGGTAGAGACGAGTCAGGCTACTGGTGGACTCCATTTCAATCTTCAGCAATTTGGCATCATATTCGAAAATGATCTTTTCGGTGGAACGGATGGATTTCAGGATAGATTCCGTACCGGTGCAATGGGCATTACATACCAGGTTGACAGCCTTCAATTGATACTTCAGACGACTCACTGGACCGGCAAGGCATTCGATGGTCCCAAGGTTTATGATAGCTTGTATCCCGGGAAATACGGATACCGGGATTTAAGCAATGTGAAATATGGCAAATATTCCCATGGCATTCTTTCCCTCGGGGTCAATTATTTCTGGAAGTATAACCAGACCTTCCGTTTTGAATCAGGTATCGACGCAGAACAGGTAAGGCATACCTTCCAGAACAAGCTGATACACGATTTCCCCTTATTGCCCCACAAAGGCAAATACGAAAACATGCATTATCCAATGCTACAACCGGATGGAACACCCTTTACCTTTCGTGAAGATCAAATAATTCGAAAACCAAGGTTTTACTTCCAGGCCGGAGCCAATCCATTTATGTTCTATTGATCTTATTTTTGTTATTTAGAATCATTCTAAAAGATTTCCTATCTTCGGGAAGTTGTTTTATCCAGATAGGTGAATACCATGCTGCGAATAATTAACCTGATCATCCTTCTTGCTATGATGACTCTCGGCTCTTCTTCAGGACAATCTACCCAACCCGTATATACGAATGAACTGATCCATGAGAGCAGCCCATATTTGCTGCAGCATGCCCATAATCCTGTCAACTGGCATCCCTGGGGAGAGAAGGCACTGGACTTAGCCCGGAAAGATAATAAACTGATCATCATCAGCATTGGCTATTCGGCCTGTCACTGGTGCCATGTAATGGAACACGAGAGTTTTGAGGATACCTCGGTAGCTGCCATCATGAATGAGCATTTTATTTCCATCAAGGTCGACAGGGAGGAACGGCCTGATGTGGACCAGGTATATATGGATGCAGTCCAGCTGATATCCGGCCAGGGAGGATGGCCCCTGAATGCCTTTGCCCTGCCTGATGGTAAACCATTCTATGCTGGGACCTACTTCCGCAAAGAGGACTGGATAAAGGTTCTCCAATACTTCATTGACCTGTATGAGAAAGATCCAGGAAAGCTTACGGAGCAGGCTGAGAATGTGACAAATGGGTTGCGTACCATTGAACAGGTCCCGGATAAAAGTACAGGGAAGGAATATACCATGGAGCAGTTGGACAAGATCTTTTCAAATCTCCAGCCTCATCTGGATATGAGAAAAGGCGGGATCAACCGGGCCCCTAAATTTCCAATGCCTGTAGCCTGGGAGTTTCTGATGCATTATGATTATCTCGGTGGTGATACAAAGGCCCATAAATCAGTAATTTCTACGCTGGATAATATGGCCATGGGCGGGATCTATGATCATGTGGGCGGTGGATTTGCCCGTTATTCTACGGATGCGGACTGGCATGTTCCACATTTTGAAAAAATGTTATATGACAATGCACAATTGATGGAATTGTATGCCCGTGGCTGGCAGATTACTGGTGATCCAATTTACCGGGACGTAGTGTACGAGACCCATGATTTCATACAGCGGGAATTGAGTTCAGGCGAAGGGGGCTTTTATGCTGCCCTGGATGCTGACAGCGAAGGGGAAGAGGGGAAATACTACGTCTGGACGCTGGCTGAGATAGAAAAGGTCCTTGGAAAAGAGGCTGCACTATTTTCAGATTATTATAACATCACCGGACAGGGTAACTGGGAGCATGGCAAAAATATCCTTTTCCGCCAAAAAGGGGATGCAGAAATTGCAGAAAAACACGGACTTACAGAGGAGGAATTGAAGGAAACCATTGAACATGGAAGGAAACTTCTTTTAAAGGAACGTTCCAGACGGATTGCCCCG
>DAOUVF010000323.1 GCA_030667765.1 Bacteroides sp. | reverse complement strand
GACAGCCTGGAGGGGATGAAAAAGAGGGCAGAGAAGAAGGGTTTCACCTTTCCCTACCTAAAGGATGCCAGGTATGAAGTGTTCAAGACCTACGGGGCTACCCGCACACCTCATATTTACCTGTTACAGAAGGAGAGCGGGGACCTGATTGTAAAGTATATCGGTACGATTGATGACAATTACCAGGACGCTGCAGCTGTTCAGGAGGCCTACCTGGCGAATGCAGTTGATGCCCTGATTGCAGGGAAGAATCCCAATCCAAACTCAACCAAGGCAATTGGCTGTACTATCAAACAAAAATAAGCAGCGTTAAAGATATTTAAGATAGGTTTAGGGGTACCGGGGTGTTTGCGAGAGCGGCACCCCGGTTTGTATTAATCAAGCCCTGAAAGTGGTATTTTGTTTGAATGCTGCTGCTGATTAATCACATCTTCATAGTAGTACTCATACCTTAGGGGATCCCTCAAAATGGAAGTGATACTGACTGTCCTGACCTCATTATCGCGGTTCATCAGGATATCATTCTGGATATTGCCTGTACCTGCTGTTTTGTGAAAATTTACCGCGGATCCGACTGTGAATTCGGGATGGCCGGCCAGCCACTGTTCAAACCATTTGTTGCGCTGACTGATTACCTCGTCTGTATAGAGGGTAACGGAGGACCAGATAGCAGGCATTTCAGGGTTTAATGGTGTATGATGGACCTGCTCTCCATCCCAGCGGAGTTCATCGAATAGAGGGCCCGCCACACCCGGGGCAGTCTCATGAAAATTCCGGATGAGCAGGGTAAAGGGCTCAATCCCCTTAAAATCATACTGATCCCTGAAACCGATAACATCATTATACCGGTAAAAATCCAGCAGGACCAGTCCCCTGCTCCTGCGGTACGGTGGGCTGGATTCATGGATTACAAATCCGCCATTTAACAGGCAGAGGGTATGGCCGCCTGGTAAAGAGGCGATCCAGGTCCCTCCGGCATCAGTATCCCGCGGAAAGTATACCTGTCTATCATGAATATCATATTTCTCAGGTGGCAGCGCCGGCTTCCGGAGGCTTTTCTCATCCCTGGTAGAGGTGATGATAAAACCCTCTCCGGGCAAGGGAAGGTAACTTACTGTACACATTACTTCTTTATGTGTTTCAGCGTTGAGTAAGCATACCCGAATTCTTTAGCTATCGAAATATCCGGGAATTCATGCTGCAGGGCTATCCGGATGATGGCCATATGGTGGATGGCGTGTTCAATATTATACACCAGCTCGCGCTCGAGATTAGTAGAGATGGTAAATCTAATATCCGTTTCCCGTGTATAACTTCCCCTGAGTTTCAAATTCATGGCAGATTCCAGGGTAATAGCCTTCCTGATCCCCTTGAGCCTTTCAAGGCATTTTTCCCTGCTCTGTTCAAGTTCAGGATCATGTTTCCTGCTGTCATAATTGATTTCTCCTTTTCCTGCCCCAGAAATCATCACCTCGTAAAACTCTATGATATGCCGGTAATGCATACCAATTGAACTCTCCATAAGTACTGGTAGTGGCCTGGAGAAATCATCCTGAGACAATTTCTCAGCCAGGTCCGTCAGCTGATCAATGATCTCACTGGTGGCCTGTTTTATTTGTTCCATAAGGGAAAATATCTTCAATCAATCCAAATGTACAAAATTCACAAACAAAAGTTGATTATTTTTATATGCGAAGTAATTGGATACATATGGTGCCCGGAATCAGGTTTTTTCTCACACGGATTATCAGGTATGAATTCTGGCCGTTCTGGCTGTTCTACTTCCCCATGTACTTCTATGGCCTTTACCTGGCCCTGAGGGCTGGTTCTTTTACTTATTTTACGGCTGCTAATCCGGGCATGAAATACGGTGGAGCCTTTAACGTGCACAAATATGATATGCTAACTCTGATCAATCCTGATTTTATACCCGGTGGCATCAGGATCCGGCAGGATATCAGTACCGATGATCTTGCAGCGTTGTTAAAGGAGACCGGACTGGTTTTTCCGCTGATCGTCAAACCGGACATAGGGGAAAGGGGAAAAGGAGTTGAGCTAGTGGATGATTTAATCAAACTCCAGTCATATCTTGCACAGCAGAATGGGAATATGATCCTGCAGGAATACATTTCCTGGCCCCTTGAACTTGGCATATTGTATTATAAATATCCCGATGGATCGGGTGAGGAAGTGACCAGTGTGATTATCAGGGAATTCCTCAGTGTAAGGGGTGATGGTCAGACAACATTGCAAAGGCTGATGAAGAAAAAAAACAGGGTACAGCTCAACCGGAAACACCTGCTTGGCAAGTATAAGGACCGGCTCAATGAGATTATACCTGAGGGGGAGGAGATCATGCTGGAACCCATAGGAAACCATAACCGCGGAACCTGCTTCCTGAATGGTAACGGGCTGATCAATGATCAAATGCTACTTGTTTTTTCAGGAATTGCCACAAATATTCCCGGGTTTGATTACGGGCGATTCGATGTCAAAGCCAATAGCCTTGATGATCTCTACCAGGGAAAGAATATACGGATCCTGGAACTGAACGGGGTAAATTCCGAACCAGCTCATATTTATGATCCGGATTATTGCTTGTTGCATGCCTACAGGGATATCGCCAGGCACATGAAGATCATCTACAGGATCAGCAGGATGAATCACCGGGAAGGCATACCTTATGCCTCTTTCGGGAAACTCACACTCGATCTGATAAACCATCTGTATCCCCGGCAAAGAAAAAAACCATTATCTTAGATTTTATCTTCTAAGTCTCTCATGCATTATCTCCTGCATCTGTTTCTAGGCCTGGTAGCAGGTATCCTGGTCACCATTCCTCTAGGGCCGGTCAACCTGCTGGTTGTCAATACAATGGTAAATAAAAACCTCAGGGCAGCTATGATCCTGGCCTCGGCTGCTTCGATCATGGAATTGCTCAAGCCTTTACTGGCCATATATTTCAGCTGGCTCATCACCAGGCATATTGAATCAAATATGTATATACAGCTCACCGTCGTACTGATTTTTGTCCTGATCGGATTATATTTCATGCTTAAGAAAAATACCTCCCATGAAGCCGAAAACAACAGGAGAGAAATGCCGGAATTTATAAAAGGGGTGCTGATCAGTTTTCTGAATATACCCGCCCTTCCATTCTGGATCTTCATTGTAGCTTACTGTGAAGGTACCGTTGGCTTTGATTTCAGTATTTCCACGGTTGGCCTGTTCCTGGCAGGCGTTTTTTCAGGTAGATATGGCACTCTGTGGATGTACGCCCGGCTGAGCCAATATGTTTCTGAAAGATCCTCAGTGATAGCACTTTGGCTCGACTGTGTCGTTGCCACTCTGTTCCTTGTCCTGGCCCTTATACAGGCTCTCAGGATCCTCGTTCATTATGGATGATTGTATGTTATTCGGATATCGAGGTCTTATTAACAAATTGTTAATAACTCCTGTTTAAAATATGTTGAGATAAACAGATCTAAATATTTGTAAACCCACATATTTCACATTAAGTTTGTTGCACCAAGTGAGAGATAAAAAGCTTCTCTCCCGGGGTAAAAAGCCCAGGTTGATCTTTCTTCGGAAAGAACAATTTGAGCCGGGTCTGGAAAAGAGTAGAGCCGTGAGGAGCTACCTCTGAAAGATCACACCAGGAAAGACAGGCAGCAGAAGCTACCCTCTTCGGAGGATGTTGAAGTTGCTCCATCTCTTCAGGGTAAAGCTCGAGAGAGCCGATCTTTGAAAAGCTGGCTAATCAGGTGGATACTGAAAGGAGTTATCCGAGAGGATGACCACCTGCTGAATCCCGAGCCAATCGCTGGAGTCTTCGGACACCAATGGTCGGATCAGCCTGGTCAGAAGAGGTCCGGAGGAAGCAGACCCGAGAGGGTTTGTCAGAAACGGATCCGGGTTTCATAAAGAGTCAATCTTCGGATTGACACACTGGTGAAGCGGTTATAATAACTGTAACTTGGCGCTACTTGCCAACTACGGTTGACAGATAGTGGAATGGGAGCTTTTTCGAAAGAATAAGTTCCCATTTTTGTTTTATAACTGTCTTATCTGCCTTTCTACGGTACGGTTCAGCAAATTTCTATTTCGGTATTTCCTCTGTATTAATAAATTTGACTTTAATAGGATTAACCTGCTATTTACATGGCATTAACCCCTAAAATCAGATTTCTTATTAATTTTAATCCTGGAGATTCAT
>DAOUVF010000303.1 GCA_030667765.1 Bacteroides sp. | reverse complement strand
GACCAGGACTATATGGACATGGTAAGCAAGGGTAAGGAACATTGTTACCGGGGAGATGTTTTTCAGATCGTCCTCTCACGACAGTTCAAACGGGATTTTACGGGTGATGAATTCAATGTATACCGTTGCCTCCGATCGGTTAATCCTTCCCCTTACCTCTTCTATTTTGATTTCGGGAGCTACAAGATATTCGGTTCATCCCCTGAGGCCCTGCTGCAGATACAGGACAGGATCGCCTATATACATCCCATCGCCGGTACATTCAAACGGACAGGGGATGATTCGGTGGACAAAGATTCAGCGATCAAGCTTTCCAGGGACAAAAAAGAGAATTCTGAGCATATTATGCTGGTTGACCTGGCACGCAATGACCTGAGCCGCAATGCCGATCATGTCACGGTGGAAACTTTCCGTGAGATCCAGTATTATTCTCACGTGATCCATATGGTTTCGAAAGTTTCCGGAATGCTGCCGAAGGATTACAATGCCATTCGAGTGATGGGAGACACCTTTCCGGCCGGCACCCTTTCAGGGGCCCCGAAATACAAGGCCATGGAGCTGATTGACAGGTATGAGAACCAGCATCGCGGATACTATGGTGGCGGGATTGGTTACCTGGGATTTGACGGGGCCCTGAACCATGCCATCATGATCCGCTCTTTCCTGAGCAAGAACAATTCACTATACTACCAGGCAGGTGCAGGAATTGTAGCTGAATCAGTAGAGGAAACCGAATTACAGGAAGTTAATAATAAACTGATGGCACTTAAAAAGGCCATCGATATGGCAAAGGAGATCTAAGACATGGAAAAAGTAGTTGTTATCGATAATTACGATTCTTTTACCTATAATCTGGTGCATGCACTGAACCAGATCACAGGAACAAGGGTTGATGTATTCAGGAATGATAAACTGGATATAGATGACCTGGCTGTTTACTCACATATCGTTTTGTCACCCGGTCCGGGGATACCTGATGAAGCTGGACTCCTGAAAGATATTATCCGGGCATATGCCCCTGCCAAACGAATGCTGGGAGTGTGCCTGGGGCATCAGGCCATCGCGGAAGTCTTCGGGGGCAGCCTGATCAATATCAGCAAGGTGTTTCACGGTGTGTCAACCCGAATCAGGGTGCTGGACAGGGAAGATTACCTTTACCGGAACATCCCTGTGGAATTTGACGGGGGCCGCTATCATTCCTGGATAGTATCAAAGAAGGATCTTCCTGATTCATTGAGCATTACAGCACAGGCCGAGGATGGTGAGATCATGGGCATGAGGCACAATGAATATGATGTTAAGGGTGTGCAGTACCACCCGGAATCTGTACTGACCAAGGAGGGTATGGCTATCCTGACCAACTGGATCGTTTCATGATTTGAAAAAAACCCGGAACCATGAAAGAAATACTGAATTATCTGTATGAACACAAAACCCTGGACAGGAAAGAAGCAAAAAAGGTCCTGACAAATATTGCCGGCGGGGTATATAATCATTCTCAGATTGCCTCTTTTATCTCGGTATACCTGATGCGAAGCATAACGGTTGATGAGTTAACAGGATTCCGGGATGCATTGCTCGACCTGTGCCAGCCCGTGGACCTGGCGGAATTTGATGCCATTGATCTTTGTGGGACAGGTGGTGATGGGAAAGACACCTTCAATATATCCACCATCTCGACCTTTGTTGTGGCAGGAGCCGGTGTAAAGGTGGCCAAACACGGGAACTATGGGGTATCCTCCCCGGTCGGGTCTTCCAACCTGATGGAATCTGCCGGGTACCGGTTTTCCAATAATGAATCCAAGCTCAGGGCAGAGATTGATAAGGCCGGAATATGTTTCCTGCATGCACCGCTTTTCAATCCGGCCATGAAAAATGTGGCGCCTGTCAGAAAGGAACTGGGCATGAAAACCTTTTTCAATATGCTGGGACCAATGGTCAATCCAAGTTTTCCCTCCCGGCAGCTTGTGGGTGTTTACAGCCTGGAACTTTCCCGTTTATATAACTACCTGTACCAGACGGGAGACAAAGAATATGTGATCCTGCACAGCCTTGACGGGTATGATGAGATATCCCTCACAGGCCCTTGTAAGGTGATCACAAGGACCATGGACAGGATCATACAGCCCGCAGACCTCCGGTTGCCTGCCTATTCGGCCGAGCAACTCAGAGGTGGCAGTTCAACAGCCGATGCCATGCAGATTTTTATGGCAGTACTTCAGAATAAAGCTACTGATGCCCAGCGTGATGTGGTGATTGCCAATGCGGGATTGGGACTACAGGCTTGCTTTTCCGGGCGGAGTTTGGAAGATTGCCTTGACATGGCCAGGGAATCAATCGAAAGTGGTTCGGCTTTAAAAGTATTCGATACACTCATGGAAATGAATAAATAATGTTGTTAGCCAGTGGATATCCTGGATACCATAATCGCCGATAAAAAGCAGGAACTACTGCTGGAAAAACAGAAGGTCTCAATAGGTATGCTGGAGAGAGATCCTATGTTTAACAGGCAAACAATTTCACTACGTGACCGTTTGGCCGGGAGCAGTGGGGGTGGTATCATCGCTGAGTTCAAACGAAGATCTCCATCCCGGGGCATGATCAATGAAAACGCAGATCCGGTAAAAATAAGTGAGGGTTATGTTCAGGCGGGAGCAAGCGGGTTATCAGTATTGACGGATAAAAAATATTTTGCCGGTAGCCGGGAAGACCTGGTCAGGGTCAGGGAGGCCAATCAATGCCCCATCCTCCGCAAGGATTTTATGATCGATGAATACCAGTTACTGGAAGCCAGGGCCTGGGGGGCGGATGTGATCCTGCTGATCGCCGCCGTCCTGGAGAAAGATGAGGTCAGGGATCTGTCAGCAATGGCCCATTCTTTGGGACTCGAGGTATTGCTGGAGGTCCATGAGGAATCAGAACTGGACTTTCTCAATGAAAATATTGATATTGTTGGTGTTAACAACCGTGACTTGAAAAGGATGCACACTGATGTAAATACTTCACTGGAGCTGTCAGAAAAGATCCCGGCAGATTTCTTGAAGATCTCCGAGAGCGGGATCAGTGATCCGGGAACAATACTCAAACTGAAGGAATATGATTACAGGGGGTTTCTCATAGGAGAATACTTTATGCAACATATGGATCCGGCCAATGCATGCCGGGAATTGATTGAGGGCTTATAAAAGATGGATTTGAAAATTAAGGTATGCGGGATGAGGGAACCGGGGAATATCCAGGAAGTGTCAGGCTTAAAGCCGGATTATATGGGGTTTATCTTTTATCCTGGTTCAAAAAGATACTGTGGCAGACTTTCTCCTTCGGATTTGAAGGATTTTCCTGATGGCATACAAAAAGTGGCTGTCTTTGTAAATGCCTCCAGGGAAGAGATCCTATCCACCTGCAAGGCTTATTCAATTAGTATCATTCAGCTCCATGGAGATGAACCGCCGGCATTTTGCCGCTCATTCATGGAAGAGGGATTCCAGGTCATCAAGGCGTTCCGGGTCGGACAGCAACTGGATATGGAAGAAATGGAACGGTTTGCTGAAGTTTGCGACTTCATATTATTTGATACCTCTGGAGAGGGTTTTGGTGGAACCGGTAAGAAATTTGACTGGGAACAATTGAAAGACTACAGATCACAATTGCCCTTTTTCCTTAGTGGTGGGATTGAACCCGCAGATGCGGACAGGATCATGGATATGGATATTCCACAACTGTATGCATTGGATCTGAACAGCCGGTTTGAGATAAAACCCGGATTAAAGAACATAGAAGAATTAGAGAACTTTATCAGGAAGATCAGAACCTGATTGACTAAAAAACAAATCTATGCAGTACGATGTAAACCAGGATGGATATTATGGAGATTTCGGAGGGGCCTTCATCCCGGAAATGCTTTATGCCAACGTGGAAGAACTACGGCAGGAATACCTTGGCATCCTGGAAGATGATGAATTCAATAATGAATACACACGTTTATTGAGGGATTATGTGGGTCGTCCTACTCCACTGTTCCATGCCGGCAGGCTCTCTGAGAGACATGGAAGGCAGATCTTCCTGAAACGCGAAGACCTGAGTCATACCGGAGCGCACAAGATCAATAATACGGTCGGACAGATCCTAATGGCAAAACGTCTTGGTAAGCAAAGGATCATTGCTGAAACAGGGGCGGGACAACATGGTGTTGCAACGGCTACGGTATGTGCACTGATGGGAATGGAATGCATTGTTTACATGGGGGAAACAGATGTTCGGCGCCAGCAGCCCAATGTGCTTAAAATGAAGATGCTGGGGGCTTTGGTAGTGCCTGTGCAGAGCGGCAACAAAACCCTCAAGGATGCAACAAATGAAGCCATACGGGACTGGATCAATCACCCTGAGGATACCCATTATATTATCGGCTCGGTG